>CALYBF010000035.1 GCA_944393755.1 uncultured Clostridia bacterium
TATCAGAAGTTGATTATATATCTGGTGGTGAAAGACGTGATTGGTTTTTCTCTAATATAATTGCTTATTTATTTAAAAAGCCACATATTACAATATATAAAGACTTAAGTTCGGTTATATCTAATTATGATTTTTCAGAAACAAAAACAAGTTACAATATTTCTGGTAAAAAAGTATTACATATAGCAGATTTAATAACAGTAGCATCTAGTTACTTACGTGCTTGGATACCTGCAATAGAAAATTTAGGTGGAAAAATAATTTGGTCTTGTGTAGTAGTAGATAGAATGCAAGGTGGAGAAGAAAAATTATCTGAAAAAAATATCAAAAGTTTATCATTAGTAAAAGTAGATAAAAACTTATTTAAAAAAGCATTAGAAATGGGCATAATAAATGAAAACCAATTAGAAATGTTAAATAAATTCTTTGATAACCCAGATAATACAATGCAAGAATTTTTATTAGAACATCCTGAATTTGTAGAAAACTCATTAAATTCACCAGATGAAAAAATCAGAAAAAGAGCTAAACTTTTATTAGAAAAAACTTAGAATTTCTTCTAAGTTTTTTCTGTTTTTTACTTTTTTATCTTTCTTGTTCTGAATCATCTTTTAAAGCTTGTTTTACATCTTTTAAAGATTCTTTATAAATTTCTTTTTCTGTTTTATCAACATAGTCTTTTACAACATCATATTTATATGAATCTCTAAATTTCTCTGATGTACTACTTTCTGCAGGAATATCTGAATCTGAATCTAAATTCAAATCTAAATCTCTCTCAGTTTCTGTTTCTTTTTCAGCTTTTCTTCTTTCTCTCCAAGCATTAAATCTTTTTCTAAATTCATACCATTTAAATTTTGGAACTGGAGGCTGAGCTTTTGTAACAGTTTCTTGTATAGGCTCACTAGTAAGTCTGTCTAGTCTAGTTGTTGGTTGAGTTTCACTTTCATTTGAATCTCCTAATTCTTCTTCATTTCTTGCACTTATTTTTGCATTTGGTATTCTATTTATAGCTACCTGATATGCTAAAATTCTTTTCTTATATCCTTTTGACATATTTTTTAAAGTTTTTTCTACATTTATATTTCCTTGTTTATCATGAGCAAAACCTTTTTCAGAAATTAATCTATCTAAGAATTCTCTATCCACACTAATATCTTTTTTTGTACAATATTCCATAAAAGCATGCATATTTGAATTTTTCTTACTAACTAATTTACCAATTTTATCATATATTTCATCTAATTTATCTTTATCCTTTTCAGGATCTAAAGGTTCTATTTCTTTATTTAATTTATCTAGTTCTTCTTGAGCTCTTACCATACCCCTTAGATTATTAGCTAATGTTGGGTGGTTTTGACACAAATCTAATATTGTATTTACTTGTTGTTCCTCTTTTAAAGCTTTAGCAAGTTGTCTATTATATCTCTTTTCTAGAATAGAGTTTACGTGTTCTTCAAAACCTGGTTCTTTCTTTAATTCTTCAATATATCCATCTACTTTAGATTTATTTTTTTCTATTACTTCTTTTATTTTATCTAATTTTGCTTGAACCTTCTTTATCTCTTCTCCTTTAGCTTCAATTTCTGCTTGAGCTTCCTTTTCTAATGATGTATCACCATCTTCTTTAGCTCTCATTTGTTTTATTTCGGCATCTTCAATCGCTCTTGTTAACATTTTTAGTTGTTGTTCTAAATCTTTTATATTTTGTGATAATCTTTGAGTTTTTTGGTATGCTTTCTTATCATCATTGTATTTTTGATCTAATTTTTCGTTTAATTCCATTTAAAATTCCTCCTTTTTATTCTCCACTATCTTCTAGCAATTCTTCACACTGCATTAATAATTCTTCTAATTCAACCTTCAAATCTACTAATTCTTCTGTAGTCATTTCTTCTAAATCTTCTCTAGTTAATTCTAAATTGGTTAATTCTTCCATAATATAACCTCCTTCATCAAACGTATACTCATCTATCATTTATTATAACAAAGTTTTACTATAAGCGCAATAATTTTATGTAAATTTATTTAAAATTTAATAAAATTGTAATATTTTGGTAACAATTGTAACAAAACACTTTAGTTCTCCACATTTTTTTATTTCTGCAAATTTAACATTTTTTATTGCAATTTTCCTTAATTATTACTATAATTAATTTAATATTTTGCGAAAGGAGATTTAAATGGAAAACGATATTATAACAGAAAACAAATTGTATGGAAAAACTTTTTTCTGGATGTTTTTAGGACTATTAGGTTCTGCTATAATTGCTTATTATACATATGCTTCTGGCTTGTTTGTAAATATTGTAGTGGAAGGATATTTTTATACTTTACTAATAATAGAACTTGTTGCAGTTTTTCTTTTTAGTTTGTTATTTAGGAAACTTCCCGCAACTGTTGTTGGCATTTTATATTTTGTATATGCAATGTTAAATGGTGTTACTTTATCTGTAATTTTTGCAGTGTTTGAGCTTTCATCTATTATATATTTGTTTGTAATTTCTGCTTTTATTTTTGCAGTACTTGGTCTAATTGGTTACAAAACAAATAAAGATTTAAGTTCTTGGTCTCCATACATAACAGTTTTTTTAATTGCTGGTATTGTTTTAAGTTTTATTAACTTATTTATTATTAAAAGTTCTATGCTTGACTTAGCAATTGACTGGTTTGTACTTGCATTATTTTGTGGCATTACTATTTATGATATTAACAAAATAAAAATGTTACAACAAGTTCCAGAAATTAACCAAGAAAAAATTTACATCTATTGTGCTATGCAACTATATTTAGATTTTATTAATATTTTCTTACGTATTCTTTCCATTTTTGGAAAAAGAAGAAATTAAAAAATTTAAGAAAAATTTAAAAGAAGTGAGTTTATTTCACTTCTTTTATTATATTATATTTTCTTTTATTGCTACCATTAATTCATTTGATTGTACTTCTTTTGTTATTCCTTTATATTCATATTTTGTTCCTGTAAAATATGTTTGATACCCCAAATTTTCAAGTCTTGTTTTACACAATCTTAAGAATTCTTGTGTTTCTTCTTCTGATAAGTTGAATTTTATTCTTACTTCATAAAATGTTATTATTACTATATTTTCATTACTATTTATTTTATTATCCAAATAATTCGTTATTTCTTGCATTGTCATTTTGTCTCTCTTCCTTTCTTGGTATATTTTACCATATTTTTTTTAAAAAATAAATAGTAATTTTTCTTTTTTATGCTTTTTATTCTTTTATATTAATCTGCTTCCATTATTATTGTAGAATTTTCTATTTTATAATCATCTAACACTTTAACAGAATCTTGTATTTCATAATTATTTACTGAAACAGTTGCACTTTTACTGTCATCACTTAAAGTCAAAATAAAATTATAGTTTTTAATATCATTATCATCTACTACTCTTATTGTTCCTTTTCCTACTTCTCCGTCCCAATTAAACTCTTCTATTATATATTTTTCCGAAATTTCTTCTTGAAGTTTTTCTTTAGTGCAAGATTCTTTGAAAGTCCTATCTGTATCTAAATTTTCAGTTGATATCATACTTACAGCTAGCATCAAAGATTCTTTTATTGAATTTATTTTATTATTATTTTTTGACTCTGTTGCATCTTCTAATATATCATTTGTATTTCTAATATTATTATAATAATTAATTAATCTTACACTTCCTGCAATTTTATTATTAGTAGTAATTATAAAAACATCAATTCCTGTTGCTCCATTTACTTCAACAGTACCTATATATAATTTATTATTTCCAAATAAATTTTCATATTCTTTTTGCGTTATATCTACATTAGTGCTATTTCTAAAATCTTCTATTCCGTTTAATAATCTAATATCATTCATAGAATATGAGTAAAAACCTTTAGAATCATTGTAAGCTTCTTGTAAAAATAATTGTAGTCTATCGCCTATTATATTTAATTCTGTTTCACCTGTAATATTATCAAATTCTTCTTTGTCAAATAATTCTACAGCAGATGTAAAGTCTTGGTTTTTCATATTTGTATAATATTCTTGTATAAGATTTTGAGCTGAAAGTTCACTATTTACATTAGTTTCATCTAAACTATTATTTTGTTCTTGTGAATTATTAATATTTATATTTGGCATACTATTTTTATCTAAATTAATAACTACTAATGTTATGCTTACAGCTATAATAATTACTACAACTAATATTATCCCTGCAATTATTATTTTTCTACTCATTTTCCTATCCCCTCATATCAGATTATTTTAAATTAAATATTTGTTCAGTATCTATTCTTTCTATTTGGTTATTTCCTACTATTTTAAATACTTTGTCATCATTATTAAAATTAATTGTATCATATATTAATTTAAAACTACCATCTAAATCAAAACCATTTCCAGGATTATCATGTACATATGTTGCTGAATTATTTGCATTAATTGTAAATGTATCACTACCACATACATATGAACCATAAGCTATTTTATATTGTGAATTATATATTCCTTCTGTATCTGATTTTAATGTATTTTCTTCGATTTCTTTTACCTTTTCATCTATATTTTCTTGAACTTCTTTAGTAAGTATTGTTGTATTTTTAAATTCTTCATATACAGATTTTAAATCATTTGTTAATGTTTCTTTTTTTACTTCTTTCATAGAAACAGGTTTTTCTAAATCAATATATGTGTATTCTAAAGATTCATCATCTACTTTTATAGTTTTTATATTACTCTTTCTACTTACTACATCAGGTAAATATAGATATTGTTCATCTTTTTCAAGGAAATAATTTATTTTTTTATCTTCTATATTATAAAATGTTCTTATATTTACGTCATTATAACTATCACTTTCTTTTACAATATCACCTTCTAATGTTAAAAATGCTGTTTTATTGTCTTTGCTAGTATATGTTAATATTGGTTCTTCATCTTCATCTAAGCTTATAAAAGCTACATCTATAGTTTGTAAATCTTGGTTTTCACCAAAAATATTTTGTGTAATATAATTTTCATATTTATTTAAGAAATCTACTTGAGCAGTATTTCCTTCGGTAATATCTTGACTAACTTCTCCTATTATACTACTACTTTCTTTTTGTCTGTTTTGATTATATATTATTACTCCACCCATTACTGCTACAACAATTATTAATAATGCTATAATAAATACTGTTGTTAATATTACTCTTTTTCTCATATTTTTTCTCTCCTTACTTTTATTTTTAATTCTTAAATAATTATACCAAATGTTTTTTATTTTGCAAATAATTTTTTATTTTTTTTAGAAATTAAATAGAAGCTATCTAAAATTAATTTTTAAATAACTTCTATTAATCGGTTTTTACCAAAATAACTCTACTTTAAACAAGTCTCCATCAATTATAATATTAAATTTTCCGCCTTGTAATTCTGTTAAACTTTTTGCAATAGAAAGCCCTAAACCACTTCCTTCTGTATATCTTGATTTATCTCCTCTTACAAACCTTTGCATTAATTCATCAGAACTTATATTTAACTTTTCTTTTGATATATTTTTTATGCTTATTTTCAAATTTTTTTCTTTTTCTTCTACATCTATATATACTCTTGATTTTTCTTGTGCATATTTTGTTATATTACTAAATAAGTTTTCTATTATTCTATATAAATATCTACTGTCTGCTTTTATTTTTATTTCTTTTTCTGGTAATTTTGTTTCTATTTGTAATTCTTTTTCTTCGAATTTATCTTTAAATTCTCCTATTGTTTGGTTTAGCAATTCTTTTACATTAATATCTTCTAAATTTAATTTAACATTTCCTGATGATACTTTTGATGCTTCTATCAAATCTTCTGTTAATTTTTTTAGTCTTTGTGATTTTTTGTCTAAAATATCTATATATTCTTTTATTTTTTCATTTTTGATATCTTCTTTTTTTAATAAATCTACATAGTTTATTATTGATGTTAGAGGTGTTTTTATATCATGTGATACATTTGTTATTAATTCCGTTTTTAATCTTTCTGATTTTAAACTTTCACTTATTGCATTTGAAAAACCACTTGCTATATCATTTACATATATAGACATTTCTTTTAAAACACCTGTCAATTCATTTTCGTCTAATTTTATATCATTTTTTCCTTCATATATATCTTTCAAAGCATTTTTTATTTTTTCTTGTGCTAATATATATTTTTTTAATCTATAATATGACCATATCCAAAAACCTATTAGCAATATTATTGCTATTCCTGTATAAAATAAACAAGCTAAACTTATACTAATTATTATAAATAACAAATAATACCAAAATAATCTTCTTTGCTCTGTTGCTTTTTCATTAAAGGTTGTTATGACTTTTTTTATTTTAGTTAATAGCCATTTAAATATTTTATATATGAAGAAGCTTCTTAAAAATTCGTTTGCTTTTATTCTTTTTATTGTTGTTACACCTATTATTGCACATAATATGTAACACACAAAATATAAAACTAAAGCAAATACTAATGTTATATAATTTGCAATACTAATACACTCTATTGCTATACTTAAGAATATTGTTATCGATACAGACCATATTATAAATACTAACTCATATGGTAGTTTATCTATAAAATTTAATTTTATTTTTTCTCCATCTTTTTCATATCCTATTGCAAATAACAAATAAATTCCTATTGCAAATATAAATATTATGCTTATTGGTAAAACATATATTGGTAATTCTCTATTTTCTAAACAATATTCATATATTCCTTCTATTATTTTATAATTTGTAAGTCCCCCGTGTTTTGTTTTCATTATATCTACTGTAAATTTCATAATCTGTTATTTTATTTGATACAGAATATCCTGAATTTTCTAGTTCTGAATATAAATATTGTGAATTATATTTTATATTATCTTTATTTATGTATTCTATATTTGTATCTATATTTCCGTCTATAGATACCCAATATCTAGTTGAATTTTTTATATTTTGTATTTCGTTATTATAATCATTTATTCTCATATTTGTAAATATTTCTTTTGTGTTTTTATTTATTATAATAAAATCTACATACTCATTTATTCCATTATAATAACTATACATATAATCTCTATCTAGATAATTTATTTTATTTCCTAATGCATCCTCTAATTGTAGAAATCTATCTGCACCGTCTTGTTCTTGATTATACACATTTCCTACACTATCTATTATATAGTACAAATAATTATTTGCAAACATTTCTGTATCTATAAATTTTGTACTTTCTGTGTTTCCATATTCATCTAAAAATGCTAGATGGAATATGCTTATTCCCATAATCAAAACAAATATTGGTAATAATATATAAGAAATTATTTTTAATATTTTTGATGTTCTTATATCCAAAGTTCACACCCCCCTATTTTTCATCTTCTATTTTATATCCAACTCCCCATATTACTTTTAAATATCTTGGTTCTTTGGGATTTATTTCTATTTTTTCTCTTATATGACGTATATGTACTGCTATTATATTTTCTGCTCCAAATCCTTCTTCTTGCCAAACATTTTCATAAATTTCTGGTATTGAATATACTTTTCCTTTATTTATTAGCAAAAATTTTAATATATTAAATTCTGTTGCTGTTAGTTTTACTTCTTTACCATCTACTGTTACTTTTTTTGTATCATCATTTAATACAAGTCCTGCTGTACTATATATTTTTTCTCCTTTTTCACTTTCTTTGTTTAAAGAACCAAAACTTACATATCTTCTTAATTGTGATTTTACTCTTGCTATTAATTCTAATGGGTTAAATGGTTTTGTTATATAGTCATCTGCTCCTAAATTTAATCCACCTATTTTATCATAATCTTCTGATTTTGCAGATAATAATATTACTGGTATATTTTTTGTTTTTCTTATTTCTTCTAATGTCTCTAAGCCATCTTTTTTGGGCATCATAATATCTAAAATTATTAAATGTATTTCATTTTTATTTACAATATTTAAAGCTTCTTCTCCATTATAAGCTTTTAGAATATTATAACCTTCATTTTTTAAATATATCTCTATTGCTCCTACTATTTCTTTATCATCATCTACTACTAATATGTTATACATAAAAAACCTCCAAAAATATTTCTTTTATTTTCTCCATTAATAGTATAACACATTATTTATTAATAAAAAATAGAGGAATTATTAATTTTTAATTAAGAAAAAATATCTACTACAATTGATAGATATTTTATACCTTATTTTTATTATTCTTCTTTTATCCTTTCTATTTTTTCTTAAAGAGTTTTTCTAAAGACACCTCTGCATTTACTTTTAGTGTTTTTGGGAATTTTTAGACTTAAAATCTAAATGACACTAAAAACATTTATATTATAACAAAAATCAAAAATAACCTCAAAACCTAAAAACAAAATTATTAAAAGAATTGTTCTTTTAAAAAACAATTCTTTTCCTTTTAATAAATCTTTTCCATTAATTTATTAATATTATTATTAATATAATTTCTAGTAATAATAGTAACTAATAAATAAACCAAAGCAATAATTCCTGTTAATATAAAACTATTAAAAGTGTTTTCCAAAACTACTCCTGATATAATTAGTACAGTTATACTAATTAAACTAATTACAACTGACCAAATTAAATTCATATTTTGCTTTACAACTGCATATTCAGAGTTCCACTCTAGTTTTGGTTTCTTTAAATCTACAATAATTAAAACATAACTTTGGAATACTCCCATTATAATACTTGTAATTAAAATTAATAATAAATATAAAATATCTGCTTTAATTAAAATTCCTGCAATTATAACTGTAATTATGCTCATTATACTTGTCATAATAATGTTTGGCATAACTTTATAATCTATTTGCTTCATATATTTTACTGGTATATATTTCATAAAACTTGCATTTTGTCCATCTCTTGAAATTGCCGTTACTGAAATATATATAAACATTAAGAAAAATTGAATAACACATAAAATACCAATACCTATATAAATAGATGTCTTATTAATAAACATATTTGCAAAATCTATTGTTTGTCCATTACTTTCCTCATTAATACCTAATATTGTCATACCAATAATTAATATTGGAAAAAGTATCGCTGGAAGTACACATTGCATAAAAAATATTGGGTTTCTAAGTAATATTTTAAATTCTTTACCTACATAAGTTTTAAATATAGTAGAATTTTTAAAAGCTTTTTTCTCATCTATTTTCTTCTTGTTTTTCTTTCCACTATAAAGATTTCCAACTGCACCTTTTAAATATAGTTTTTGTCCAACAAATACATAAAGGGCATAAATTATTGCTGTTGTAGCAATTAAAAGAATTATATTTAATAATTGAATTCCAATATTTACATTTGTTAAACTTTCAATTGCCATACCTAGTGTTGGGAAAGCATTTTTTACTAACTCTACCATACCATTTGCTTTCATAACCATTTGTACTAATTCTTCAGGTGAACTATCAGTATTCCCCATAGCAAAAGATGCAATAAATACGATTACTAATATTAATATAGTTGCAATTAATTGAAATCTATTTCTATTTTTAGTAAATTTTGCAAAACTCATAACAATTAAAACAAGCAAGCTAGATATTAATATAGGTATTATTGGAAATATTAATAACACAATTACCATTTCTATATAATATAAGATATTTGCATATGTAAGTATTCCATAAATACTAAGTGGTATTAAACCTAAAATTGCTACAATAAAATATTCTGTAACTAATAATACATTTGTTTTTGCAATTACTATTTGGCTAGGTTTTAATGGTAATGGTAATATATATTCATTATCTTTTGAATAATACAATAAGTTTATTGCTGAAAATATAGTTTGTATTAACACAAAACCTGCTATTCCAAGTAATATTACTCCTAAAAACATTTTTTCTTGATGTATTTTTAATAATTCTGAAATTAAAGAATTACTAAATACACCTACTATTCCAGCTAAATATAGAAATGCAAATATATATAAAATTATCATTGATTTTGATTTTTTATTATTTACTTCTTTTGCTGTTTCCATATTTTGGAACGAATTTTTAAAAATTACTTTACTTAAACTTAATACTTTACTCTTCATTTTCTGTTATCTCCAAGAATAAATCTTCCAAAGATTTATTTTCCTTAAATTTATTTTGCATTTCTTCAAATGTACCCACGAAAACTAATCTTCCTTTATTTATAATACCTACTCTATCACAAAGTTTTTCTGCGACTTCTAGAACGTGTGTTGAGAAAAATACTGTATTTCCTTGTTTTGTATGTTCTCTCATCATTTCTTTTAAATCATGTGAAGATTTTGGATCTAGACCTGTCATAGGTTCATCTAATATCCAGTTTTTAGGATTGTTTAATAAAGCTCCGGCATATCACTATTTTTTGTCTCATACCGTGTGAATAACTTTGTATTTCACTATTTAAGTCATCATATATTTCAAATTTTTTTGTTAGCTCCTCTATTTTTTCTTTTCTTACATCATTTGGCACTTCATATATGTCTGCTAAAAAGTTCAAATATTCAATTCCTTTTAATTTAAGGAACATATCAGGGCTATCTGGCACAAAACCAAATTGTTTTTTAGCTTCTAGTGGCTCTTTTGTAATACTTTTACCATCTATTAATATATCTCCTTCATCTGGGTTCAATATTCCTGTTATCATTTTAATTGTAGTTGTTTTACCAGCTCCATTTGGTCCTAAAAAACCAAATATTTCACCATTTCTTATTTCTAAATTTAAATCATCAATTGATTTTTTTCCTTTTATATATGATTTAGATACATTTTCTATTTTTATCATTTTTCTATTCTCCTATTTCTTAAATAATTTTCCAAGCAACCCTTTTTCTTGTTTATCTTCATTTTTCTTTTCTTTTTTATTCTTACCTTTTCTTTCTTTTTTTATTAACTCATCTATTTTTTCTTCTGTAATATCGTCATCATCATAGTATTCATCATCTTCATAATCATCATCGCCGTTCAGCTTCATATAGCTCAAAAACCTGTCCATTACACCCATACTTGCTCAATCTCCTTTACAGCCTGCCGAATCAGACAGATGTCTGCCAGGAACGCTCACCGAAAATTCCCGTTCCGACTCTGACAAACGCAGCTCCTTCCTCACAGGCAGTTTCATAGTCGCCCGTCATTCCCATGGACAGGCAGGCCATATGTACATTATCAATGTTTTTCCTCTCTATGTCAACAGATAAGTTCTTCAATGTTCTGAAAAATATTCGGTTATCTTCGGCATTTTCTGTCAGAGGGGCAATGGTCATCAGGCCGCAGACGCGGATTCCGGGAAGCGCGGCCGCCGCTCTCACAAGCGCTTCGGTCTCCTCAGGCCTAACGCCGAACTTGCTCTCCTCTCCCGCCGCGTTCACTTCGATCAGGATCCTGACCTCACATCCCTGTTTTACAGCCTCCCGGCTGATCTCTTCCGCAAGGCGCAGGGAATCCACACTGTGGATCATCTCAACCTTTCCCACCAGATACTTTACCTTGTTCCTCTGCAGATGTCCGATCATATGCCAGCGGATATCGGAGGGCAGCCTGGGGATCTTATCCATCAGCTCCTGAACCTTGTTTTCCCCGAAGTCCCTCACACCGGCTTCGTAGGCCTCCAGGATCATTTCCACAGGCTTTGTTTTGCTCACCGCGATCAGCGTTACCTCTTCGGGAGAACGTCCAGCCCGCTCACATGCCTGTCTTATTTTTCCATGCACCGCATCCAGATTCTCTCTGATCATTTTTACCTCCATGCCGAAGCGTTTTACGCTGAGGCACGCGCGCCGAACCTCCAGTTCGGCGTCTGCGCAAGAATACAAATCCCGTTACGGGATTTGTATTCTCGGGATTTGCGACGCTTCGGCGCAAATCCTGATTGAAAAATGCGCTATCGAGCGCATTTTTCAATCTTACCTCCATG
>CALYBF010000036.1 GCA_944393755.1 uncultured Clostridia bacterium
AGCTTAAGCCCAGAAGAAAGAAATAACTATGAATACAGATTAAGAGCAATAAGAGATGAGGCAGATGCAATAGAATATAAAACAAAACAAGCAAAAGAAGAAGGAATTAAAGAAGGTTTTGAGCAAGGAATTAGTCAAGGAATTGAACAAGGACTTGAGCGAGGAATTGAACAAGGACTTGAACAAACAGCCAAAGAAATGTTAAAAAATAATTTTACAATAGAACAAATAGAAACAATAACAAAATTAACAAAAGAAGAAATAGAGAGATTAAAAAAAGAATTAAAAGTTGATAAAACTTAAAAAAAGTAGTAAAATACAGTAGTATAAATACTATTGTATTTTTTTGTGAAAGTGAAAAGGAGATAGAAATGAGTGAAGTAGTAATAATAACAGGAGCATCAAGAGGAATAGGAAGAGAAATAGCAAAAAGACTATCAATGAAAGGGTTAACAGTAATTGCAAATTATAATAAATCAGAAAAAGAAGCAGAAGAATTAAAAAAAGAATTAGAAGAAAAAGGTTTCATAATAGATATTGTAAAAGCAGATGTTTCAAAAAGAGAAGATGCTAAAAAATTGGTGAAATTTGCTTTAGATAAGTATGGAAGAATAGATATATTAATAAATAATGCAGGAATATCGGAATATAAATTATTTACAGATGAAACAGATGAAGATTGGGATAAAATTATAAATACTAATTTATATTCAGTGTTTGCGATGAGCCAAGAAGTAATACCAAATATGATACATAATAAAAAAGGGTTAATAATAAACATGTCATCTGCGTGGGGAGTGGTTGGTGGTTCTTTAGAAGCAATTTATTCAGTATCAAAAGCTGGAGTAGATGGTTTAACAAAAGCATTAGCAAAAGAACTAGGTCCTTCAAATATAAGAGTGAATTCAATAGCACCTGGTATGATATATACAAAAATGAATTCTAAATTTACAGAAGAAGAATTAGAAGTAATAAAAGAAGAAATACCATTAGGAAAAATAGGAGATACAACAGATGTGGCTAAATGTGTAGAGTGGCTAATAGAAGATAAATACACAACAGGACAGGTAATATCAATAAATGGTGGTTGGATAATAACATAAAAAAAGCGGTACAATTTGTACCGCTTAAAGTATATTAATTTTCTTTTAATTTTCTTTTGTAATTTCCAGAAATTAGCTTTGGTAAATAAGTAATTAATTTATAGACTGCTAGACGAATTTTTTTGCTCCATAAATAAGATCTTCTTAATTTTCTAGCAGAACCTAAAGCAACTGGTTCATCATCTAAAACGACTAATTCGTTTTGGACTTTTTCTAGTGGAAAAATATAATTTTGACCATTATTATTGTCCCACACATTATTTTCGTTTCTAAAACAGAAATTAAAAGTATCACCTTCTAATAATTCGATTTCTGCTTGGAAACCTAAATCTGTTTTTTCCATTTTAATATCATTAACATTATCCCAATTTAAACCAAAACCATAATGAATAAAAACCTCAGATGAGTTATCTTGGTATAAATTTCCTAAATATGAGATTTTTACTTTACTATTTTCAACTAATTTATCTGTATTAAAGAATATATTTTTTGTTAATTCCATCTAAATTCTCTCCCTTTAATTTGTCTTTTGCTGGTAACATTATAATATTAAATTCTACAATGTTCAAGTATTTTCCTTAAAAAAATATATTACGTTTTTGTTACAATTTTATTACAAAAGCAAAAAATGTTTATTTCCAATATTTTAAGTAATCAAAAATATTGTAAAAAATAATGTTTTGTGGTAATATTAAATAGAAAAATAAAAATAAAGGGGAATTTTTATGGGAGAAAAAGTAATGGAAGATAACAAGGAAGAATTAAACAAAAAGGATGTAGAAGTAAAGGAAGAAAATATAGAAAATAATGAAGAAAAAAAAGAAATTGTAGAGGAAAAACAAGAAGAAAACAAGAAAGAAGAGACAAAGTTTAAAAAAGCAGAAGAAAAAAGAAAAGAACTAGATAAAAAAATGCAAGAAATGATAGATAAAAGAAAGAAGAATAAAAAAAGATGTATCATTTTAGGTAGTATAATAGGAGTTCTTTTAGTAATTGCTCTTTTTGTTTCAACAATATTTGCTTTTGTAAACATCAATAATGATAAAATAGTAAGTGGAGTGTCTATTTCTGGAATAGATATGTCAGGACTTTCAAAAGATGAAGCTAAAGCTAAATTAGAAGAAATCTACAACAAAAAAGAAGAACAAGAAATAAAATTAAAACGAGGAGAATATGAAACTGTATTAAGTCCTGTTTTAATGGAAGTAGATTATAAAATAGATGAAGCTGTAGAAGAAGCATATAAAATAGGAAAAGAAGAAAATATTTTTGTTAATAATTATAAAATTTTATTTGCTTTAATTTGGAAAGAAGATATTCAAGTTAATATGACATTAAATGAAGAAGTAACAAAACAAACAATAGATGATATGAATACAAACTTATCAGATGTTGTTATAGAGTCTAGCTATACTTTAGAAGACGAAGAATTAATAATAACTAAAGGAAAGCCAGGAGTTAAAATAGATACTGATAATTTATTAAATAAAGCAAAAGAAATATTATCAGATACTAATATAAGTGATGATTTTGTAGAAATTCCTGTTATAAATAAAGACCCAGATCCAATTGATATTGATAAAATACACGAAGAAGTTTATAAAGAAGCAAAAGATGCATATTACACAGAAAACCCTCTTCAAGTATATCCTGAAGAAAAAGGTATTGACTTTGATGTAGAAAATGCAAGAGAGATTTTAAAAGAAGATAAAGAAGAATATGTTATACCTTTAATAATAACAGAACCAAAAGTAACTTTAGATGACCTTGGAACAAAAGCTTTTCCAGACCAACTAGCAACATTTACAACAAGATATGATGTAAGTGATGTTGATAGAACAACAAACCTTGTGCTTGCTATTAAAAAGATTAATGGTACTGTGTTAAGATCAGGAGAAGAATTTTCTTATAACAAAGTTGTAGGAGCAAGAACAGTAGCAGCCGGATATAAAAATGCAAAAATATATTCAGCAGGTCAAGTGGTAGATGGTTTAGGTGGCGGAATATGCCAAGTATCATCAACATTATATAATGCAGCTTTGCTTGCAAACTTAGAAATAACAGAAAGAAGAAATCACCAATTTGTAACATCATATGTAGAAGCGGGAAGAGATGCAACAGTAGTTTATGGTTCAACAGACTTTAAATTTAAAAATACAAGAAAATATCCAATAAGAATAGTAGCAACAGCAAAAAATGGAATATTAACAATGACTATATATGGAATAAAAGAAGAAAATGAATATACTTTTAAATTTACTCCAAAAGTATTAGCAACAACACCATATCAAACACAATATATAGATGATAATACTTTACCAGAAGGAACTGAAAAAGTTAAACAAAAAGGTGCTGTTGGTAAAAAAGTGCAAACAACTATAACTAAATTCTTAAATGGAAAAGTTGTTTCAAGTGAAGTACTTTCAGTTGATACATATACTCCTATGACAAGAATAATTTTAAGAGGAACAAAAAAAGTAAGTAGTCAAACTTCTACACCAACAGTGGAAACACCAACTGATACAACAGAAACAACACCAGAACCAGAAGCACCATCAGAAGAAACAACACCAACTGAAGAAGTAAAAGTACCAGATACTAGTGAAGAATAAGACCAAAGATAGGTCTTTTTCTTTGTTTTTGAAAATTATGTAAATTAATGCTATAATATTATTGTTGGAGGCAATATGGAAATTAAATATATAAAAATAGATATAGAAAATAATAAAAAAATGGAAATTTTTCATAAATTTTACAAAGAAATAATAGTTCCAAACTTTAGTAGTGATGAAAGAGAGACAGAAAAACAATTTAAAAAATTGCTGAAAATCAAAGATGAAGATTATAAATATTATATAATAGTAGTAATAGATGAATTTAATAATATACTACGGTGGAATAATATTTGCTTATTTATCAAAAATAAATGTAGGTTTAATAGAATATATAGCGGTTTCAAAAAAATATAGAAAAAAAGGAATAGCAACAAAAATTTTAAATTATACGGTAGATATACTTAATAATGAATCTAAAAAGAAAAATATAAAAAGAATTGAATTTATATGTGGAGAAGTAGAAAAAGTTTTAAAAGATAAACAAGATAAACATTATTTTTGGGATAAATATGGATTTAAAAAATTAGATTTTAAATATATACAACCAGCATTAGATGAAAACAAAAAAGATGTAGAAATTATGACTTTTGGAATTATGACGAAAATACCAGGTGTCGAATTTGATAAAGAAACTATTAATAGTAGTCTATTAAAAGAAATATTATATGAATATTATGGGAAAAATGAAGAAGCAAAAGAAACTTTAAATAAAATGAATAAAGAAATTAATAGCAAAGGAAATTTAATAAAATTAATATAAAAATGGGGGGATGAAATTTTGAAAGAATATGTAGTAAAAAAAGTAGAAGGTACAGATGAAAAGTTTTTAGAAGATATCTTAAATGTAGATAAACAAGTATATCCACAAGAAATTCAAGGGAGTCTAGAAGAATTAAAAGAAAGATATCAATCTAAAAACCAACATTTTTTATTAGTTTATAAAGAAGAAAAAATAGTAGGATATATTTGTTTTTTCTCAATTACAGAAGAGGCAACAATAAAAATAAAAAATAGTAATGTAATATATGATAATTACATAAAAGCTAAAGATATAACTGAATTTAAAAAAGATAAATTAACAGACATATATGTGATTTCAGTTGCAATTATCCCAGAAGAGCAGGATACAGATGCAATAAGAGTTTTAACTAATAATTTTATGGGAATATTGAAAAATAAACTAAAAGAAGGTTATAAACTAAACAATATAATGGCAACAGCATCTTCAGCTGATGGAATTAAATTTTTTAGCAATCTAAATTTTAAAGAAATAAAAACTTTAAAAAATGATTATAAATTAATGTCTTGTAATATAAATGAAATAAAAACAATTAAATTTGCAAAAGCATATAAAGATGATTTCTATATAATGATACCATTTACAGGAGAAGAGCCAACAATTGGAGAAAATAACGATAATATAGGAAATTTATATGTAAATTCTTTAAATAAATTTACTGATTATGAGTGCAATAATAATATCGTAAAATCTTTAAATAGAAAATTTTTAGGTAAATTATTGCTTGGGTGTATAGATGATTATTATACAAAAGAAGTATTGCAGACTCAAGAAGCATATTTATTTTTGACAAGTCATAAAAAAACAAAATTACATATATTAACAGTAGTTGTTCCAAATAATAAGATGTCAACAACGATGTTACAAGATCAAGCAACTAGTGATAATCTTTATATTTATAATAATGATTGGATAAATTTGATTACATATATTGAGAAAAAATATAATTTTAAAATATGTGGAAAACCAAAAACCATAGTATGTTTATCAAATAAACCAAAAAATATAGAGGAAATGAACGCAATGCTAGCAAGTGAGGCTTTTGAGGGAGAATATACAATAAATTATGACGAATCTATACTTACATCAAACGCATTAGAAGAAATTGCTAAAAACGATATTTCACAATATGGTTTTTTTGAAGCATATGCATCAGACATAGCAATAGTATTTATTTTAAAGAATTTTAGTGATAGTTATAAAGAAAATTTAAGACAACAGACTTTAGTATTAGTTGTTGCTGAGTTAGTAATGCTTCAAGATGCTTCAATAAAAAGAACAAATCAAAAAATAGTAGATGGTTTATCAAAAGAGGGAAATGTTTCTTTAAAATTTATAGAAAACTTATATAAAGAATTTGGTAAAACAGTAGTCTTTTGGGATACAGATAATTTTTATTATAAGTCATCACAAGGTTTTGCAGATTCAATATATAAAAGTTTTAAAACACATGAACATTTTGAATTATATAAAAAAGACCAAGAATTTTTAGAACATATAGTAGATTTAAAAAATGCACAATCTACAAATAGAGAAAATAAAATATTAAATATTATAGCTATACTACTGGCATTACTACAAGTCGTACCAGTGATAATAGAATTTGTAAATTGGATACTTGGAAAAGTAAGTTTCTCAAATGTACTATTTGCGATTTCTGGAACAGGTATAACATTTACATTAATATTACTTATCATAATTAAATTTAGAAAATCAAATAAAAAACATTAAGGAGCAAAAACTCCTTAATAATGAAGATACTTGAATTTAACAATAATAGTATCTTCTTTTATTTTAATAAAAAAATAAATATATATCATAAAAACACCTCCTTTCAACATAAAAATAAATTCAAAAGCCGTTTGACAAACTAAAAGTAAAATGCTATAATAGTCAAGACGAAAGAATACGGCTCTTTAGCTCAGCTGGTAGAGCAACAGACTCTTAATCTGGAGGTCCTCGGTTCGAAACCGAGAAGAGTCACCAAAGGTTTCTAAAAAGAAACCTTTATTTTTTTCTAAAAAATAAAAAATTCTATTGAAAAAAATAGATAAAAAATATAAAATAAAATAAGAAAAAAATAGGAGAAAGAACAAATGAGAATAGTATTAAGTGGAAGTTCAAAAGTAAAAGAAAAAGTATTTGAAATAGCAAAAATATTAGAAGAAAAAGGTTATGAAGTCGTTGTTCCAAAAGAATTTTATGTACATATGGAAAAACGAGAACACTCAATGAGGCATTTTGATGAAATCTGTAAAAAAGAAACAGATATATTATTAGCAGTAAATGAAACAAAAAATGGAATAAAAAATTATATAGGACCAAATACGTTTGCAGAAATTGCGATGGCATTTTATAAACAAAAGAAAGTTTATGTATTAAACGACTTATACGAACCATATATAGATGAATTAAAAGGTTGGGGAATAATACCACTAAAAGGAGACTTAAGTAAAATAGAAAAATAAAAAATTTGACAAAATGCTTAAAACGTACTAAAATAATACTATTGGAGAAAAATATAAAAGGGGTGATGGACTTGCTAAAAATATATAATACAGATATTGAAACAAATGAATTACAAGAAATAAAAGAATTTAAAAAAGGAGCATGGATCAATTTAGTAAATCCATCGGAAAATGAAATAAGAAAAGTATGTGAAAATATCAACATACAAGAAGAATTTATAAGAGATGCCTTAGACTTTGAAGAAAAAGCTAGAATAGACAAAGAAGAAGACGATGATACAATACTTTTTGTGGTTGATGTACCAATAATAGAAAAAGGAGAAGAAAATGAAATATATACAACAATGCCATTAGGTATGATAGTTGTAAGAGACGACTTTTTTATAACAGTATCACTTAGAAAAAACAAGATAATAGAAAGTTTCGAAAAAAGAAAAATAAAAAATTTTCAAACATATAAAAAGACTAGATTCATATTCCAAATATTATACTTAAATTCGTCTTTTTATTTGAATTACCTAAAACAAATAAATAAAGAAACAGAAATAGCAGAATATATATTAAAAAATTCAATGAGAAATAAAGAACTATTAAAATTATTAAACTTAGAAAAAGGTTTAGTATATTTTACAACATCACTAAAATCAAATGAGTTAGTAATGGAAAAAACTCTAAGAGGAAAAATAATAAAATTATATGAAGAAGATAGTGAGATACTAGAAGATGCTATTACAGAAAATAAACAGGCAATAGAAATGGCACAAATATATAGTAATATCTTAAATGGGACAATGGATGCATATGCATCAATAATATCAAACAACTTAAATAGTGTAATGAAAACACTAACATCAATAACAATTATATTAGCAGTACCAACAATGATATCAAGCTTTTGGGGTATGAACGTAGGGTTACCACTTCAGAGTAGTCCATATGGTTTTATAGTAATGATTATAATATCTGTAATACTTACACTACTTGTATCTTGGTGGTTAAAAAGAAGAAATATGTTAGATTGAGACAAAAAGAGGGTGTCCCCCTTTGTCTCAATCTAATATTTTTTGTATTTTGCTTAATTCACTTTTTAATGTATTGTAAAGAGACTCACTAATAGTATCATCTAAATAATTTTCATAATTATAAATATTTTTATTAATATCTAATAATTTCATTTTTTGTTTTTTCTTTGAAGTATCTTTATACATATAAATAGGGACATATTCATAATTATCAATTGTAATTTTGCCATCTGTATGTTTTGTAATATCTATATTTAAAATAATAGAATCTCTTGTATATTCAGCATTTTGGTCAGCTATAAAATTACCTAAAGAATATATAACAAAACCGTCTTTAGTTGATCCATCATCTAAAGTAACAGTTCTTTTTTCCATAGGTTCTAGAACGTGAGGGTGTGTTCCTAAAATAATATCAACACCATTTTTAAATAAAAAATCAGCAAGTTGTTCTTGAGTAGAACTTGGAGTTGTTTTGTATTCTGTACCCCAATGCATACAAGCAATTATAATATCTGGTTCTTCTCCTTTTGCTCTATCTATTTGTTCTTTCATTAAATTTTCATCAATAAGATTAACACAATAAGGTTTATCAGAAGGAATAGGAATACCATTAGTACCATAAGCAAAATTAACAAAAGCAATTTTAATTCCTTTGACATATTTAATTAAAGTTTTATCTTGTTCTTCTTTAGACTTATAAGTACCTAAATGAGAAATATCAGCATTATTTAAAACAGCTATAGTTCTAGATAAACCATTAAAACCTTTATCTAAAGCGTGATTCCCGGCAGTAGATAAAACATCTACACCAATATCTTTAAGTTCATAAGCTAAACTGTCAGGAGTATTAAAAGTAGGATAGCTACTATAGCCAACATCTTCTCCTGCAAAAGTTGTTTCCAAATTACCAACACAAATATCAGCAGTTTTAGTATATAAACTTATATCATCAAAAACATAAGAAAAATCATATTCACCAGTTTCATCATTATACGCATCTATGTATTGGGTATTATGGCACATAATATCACCAATAGCGGTTAAAGTAAAAGTAGTATCAGTTGGTGTTTCTTCAGAATTATTATTTGTCTTTTCTTCATTTGCTTTTTCTTCATTTTCAATTTCTTGTTTATAAGAAGAAACTAAATTTTGATAATCATTTCTATTCTTAAAATAATAAAAAATAGCAACTAAAGCAAGAGCAATAAATAAGATAGAAATAGTAGAAATTAATATTTTATTAGTTTTCTTATAATTAATAGTATTTTTAGTTTTCTTTTTATTATTACGACCTCTTGAATTTCTTCTCAAAAAAATCACCTCTACTTTTCTTACTTTTTTACAAAATATCACAAAAAAAGAAAAAATTCAACAAAAATAATTTAATAAAAAATAGAAAAAATAAAAATGAATAAATAAAAAAAATTTCCATATAATAAAAATAACTAAAAAATTAAAGGAGGAAGATTAAAATTATGAAGGTTATAGATAAAATAGCATTAGTATTAATTATAATAGGTGCAATAAATTGGGGACTAATCGGTTTATTTGGTTTTGATTTAGTTGCAACAATATTTGGTGAGATGTCAGTTATATCTAGAATAATATATGGCTTAGTCGGACTATCTGGTTTATGGGGAATAAAATTATTATTTGATGACTAAAATGAGAAAAATGGGGACGGGGCTTTTTTGTCTCACTTTTACATTTATTTCCAAAATGAGACAAAAAAGCCCCGTCCCCAAAATTCTCACTTGAAAAAAAGAGGAAAATATTGTATAATACCTACGATAATTTTTTTAGGAGGAGAAAAAATGTTAGTAGCAAATGGAGTTACTGTTAGGTTTGGTAAAAGGGTTTTATTTGAAGATGTAAATATTTCTTTTAATAAAGGAAATTGTTATGGTATTATAGGTGCAAATGGTGCGGGAAAGTCTACTTTTCTAAAGGTTTTATCTGGTGAAATAGAACCTAGTAAAGGTGATGTTAGTTTAGATAAAGGAGAAAGAATTTCAGTTTTAAAACAAGACCATTATGCTTATGAAGATTATACAGTTATGGATACTGTTATTATGGGAAATAAAGAATTATATGATATTATGAAAGAAAAAGAAGCTATTTATATGAAACCTGATTTTTCAGAAGAAGATGGTATGAAAGCTGCTAAATTAGAAGAAAGATTTGCAGAGTTAGATGGTTGGAACGCAGATACAGATGCAGCTAAACTTTTAAATGATTTAGGTATTGTTCCAGAAGACCATTATAAATATATGAGAGAAATTGAAGCAAAAGATAAGGTAAAAGTTCTTTTAGCCCAAAGTTTATTTGGAAACCCTGATGTTTTGTTACTAGATGAACCTACAAACGATTTAGATGTTAAAAGTATTAACTGGCTTCAAGAGTTTTTAATTGATTTTGAAAACACTGTTATTGTAGTATCACACGATAGATATTTTTTAAATAAAGTATGTACATATATAGCAGATGTTGATTTTGGTAAAATCAAAGTTTATCCAGGAAATTATGATTTCTGGTATGAATCAAGTCAGCTTGCATTAAAACAAGCAAGAGAACAAAACAAGAAAAAAGAAGAAAAGATTAAAGAATTACAAGACTTTATTGCAAGATTTAGTGCAAATGCGTCTAAATCTAAACAAGCTACATCAAGAAAGAAAACTCTAGAAAAAATACAATTAGAAGAAATCAAGCCTTCTAATAGAAAATATCCATATATAGATTTTAAACCTGATAGAGAACCTGGTAAAGAAATTTTACAGCTAAAGAATATTTCTAAAACAGTAGATGGTGTAAAATTATTAGATAATATCTCTTTTGATGTTAAAGAAGGAAATAAAATTGCAGTTTTAGCAGACAATGAGCTTGTAAAAACTCTTCTTTTCCAAATAATTGCAGGAGAAGTTGAACCAGATGAAGGTGAAGTAATATGGGGAACTACTATTACTAATACATATTTTCCTAAAGATAATAACTATTTATTTGAAACAGATGAGAATTTAACAGATTGGCTAAGAAAATATTCAAAAGATCCAGATGAAACATATGTTAGAAGCTTTTTAGGAAGGATGTTGTTTTCAGGAGATGAAGCTTTAAAGAAAGTAAAAGTATTATCCGGTGGAGAAAAGGTTAGATGTGTACTTTCTAAAATGATGCTTTCAGGTGCTAATTTCTTAATTTTTGATGAGCCAACAAACCATTTAGATATGGAAAGTATTACAGCCTTAAATGAAGGTATGAAGAAATTTACAGGAAATATTATATTTACATCACACGACCACGAATTAACACAAACAGTAGCTAATAGAATTATTGATATCAAAGAAAATGGACAAGTTATAGATAGAGAAGTTACTTATAATGAATATTTAGGAGTTGAATAATGTTAAAAAAAGCTGATTTAAAGAAGTTTAAAGAAATATATAGAAAACATATTGTAAAAGATTTTCCAAGAGGAGAAAGGTCAAGCTTAAATAACTTTAAGAAAAGAATTATAAATAAAAATGAAGAATTATATGTTTTTTCTGAAAATGGAGAAGAAAAAGCATATACCATAATTGCAAATCTTGATAATAATTTTATTTTAATTTCTTTTCTTGCTGTTTTTGAAAAATATAGAGGAGAAGGAATTGGAACTAAGTTATTAGCAGAAATTAAAGAAAAGTTTAAAGCTAAAAAAGGAATAATACTTGAAGTGGAAAGTCCAAAAGATGCAATTTCTGAAAAAGATAAAATTATTAGAGAAAAAAGAATAAAGTTTTATGAAAAATCTAATTATCAAATGCTTAAAAATACAAAGATATTTTTTGGAAATAATTCTTTTAATATTATGCTTTTAAATAATAAAGATAATATAGATGAAAAAGAAATTGCAAAA
>CALYBF010000037.1 GCA_944393755.1 uncultured Clostridia bacterium
GGTGTAATAGGAAAGCCAGAAATAGCTAGGTCAAATAGGTCTAATCAATTATTTTTTGTAAATAAAAGATATATAAAAGATAAAACTCTAACAGCAGCAACAGAACAAAGTTATAAAGGCTTGATACCAATTGGAAAATTTGGTTTTGCAATATTAAATTTAGAAATGGATCCAGCAAAAGTAGATGTAAATGTACATCCAGCAAAATTAGAAGTAAGATTCCAAGAAGAGAATAAAGTATTCCAAGCGGTATATCACGCAATTAAAGAAACTTTATTAAAAGGAGAATTAGTAGCAGACTCAGAAAAAAGCCTAAGAGATGAAAATGGAGAAAAGAAAATAGATAGAAGTGCATTAAGTTTTGAAGAAAGACTTAAAAATTTAAGAGATTCTAAAAAAGAAAATAACCAAGGTTTGTTTGGTTTTAGAAAACAAAATGAAAAACAAATAGAAAAATATACAGATGAAGAAAGTAAAATAAAAACAAATATATTAGAAGATGTGTATAATAGTAAAAATAATGAAGAAAATGTTTTAAACAATAATGAGAAGGCTGGGGTAGAAGTAGGTAAACCAATAGATACAACAGACGTATTAGAACAATTAAAAAAGATGAGAGAAAAAATAGAAGAAGAGCTAAAAGAAAATAAAAATATAACCTTAGAAGAAAAAAGCGAAGAATATAAATTAGAAAATCAGGAAAATAAAGAAGATGAAAATAACATAGAAGAAAACAAGGAATCAAAAGAACAAGAAAAAGAAAAACAAGAAGAAAAAATAACAGAAGAACAAAAAGAAAAAATAGATAAAGTAAATGAAGCTTTAGAAAATATAGATAACAAAGAAATAAAAGAAGAATTTGGCGAAATCAAACAAAAAATGGAAGAATTAAACAATAACCCAAAAGTTGTATCAGAAGATTTTGACGAAATGTATAGAAAACTATTTGGAAGAAGCCCAATTGCTGATGTAGAAGAAAATAAAGAGGAAGAAAAAAATAATGCAATTGATATTGTTAAAAATAATATATCAATGTTTGATACAGACGAAAAGTACCAAAAACCAACATACAAGTTTATAGGAATAATATTTAAAACATATATAATTCTAGAAATAGGAGAAGAAATGTATATATTAGATCAACACGCGGCACACGAAAGAATTATGTATGAAAAAGTAAAGAAAAACTATTATAGTGATGAAGTAAAAGATTCACAATTACTATTATTACCAGATGTAATAACTCTAACACATAAAGAAATGGATATAGCCAAAGAAAATATTCCTATGTTTGAAAAAGCAGGGTTCACATTAGAAGAATTTGGAGAAAACACAATAAAACTAACAGGAGTTCCAACTATATGTTTAGACTTAGATACAAAAGAATTATTCTTAGAAACATTAGATGAAATAAATACAGTAGCAAGAACAGCAAAACAAGAAAAAGAAGAAAAATTTATAGCAACAGTAGCGTGTAAATCAGCAGTAAAAGCAAATATGGCATTAACAAGAGAAGAAGTGGAAAAATTGATGGATGAATTACTAAAACTTCCAAACCCATTTACTTGCCCACACGGAAGGCCAACTGTTATAAAGATGACAAAATATGATATAGAAAGAAAATTTGCAAGAAAATAAAGGAGCAAAGAAATGACTTTTATAATAATAATGACAATAATAATATATTTATTAGTAATAGCTTGGAGCTGGACAAGCTTAGGAGATACTGCAAAAATAAAAAAAGTATTAATAATATTTATTGGAATGATTACAATATTTTTAATAACACAAATAGTATTTTCAATGTCAAAATCAGGAATAAACTATGAAAATGAAGAAATAGAAAATTGGGTAGGAAAAATAATAGTATTCTTATTTACTGGTTTAAATGGTTTTGTAATGCCGTTTTTAATGAAATTATTTAAAAAACTACAAAATGGAGAAATAGAAGGAAATATCTTTAAAGTTAGATTTATATTAATATTAATTATATTTATTATATGTTTATTTTTAGAGTGTGGTTATATGGAATCAATACAACAAGGAATTTTAAAAGTATATAGGGGAAATATAGAAAATTAAAACTAAAAAAGGATAGTGAAAACATGGAAAAACCAAAAGTAATAGTAATATGTGGACCAACAGCTTCAGGTAAAACAGCATTATCAATTGAGCTTGCAAAAAAAATAAATGGAGAAATTATATCTTGTGATTCTATGCAAATATATAAAGAAATGGATATTGGAACAGCAAAACCAACTAAAGAAGAAATGCAAGGAATTAAACATTATATGATAGATATAATATCTCCAAATGAAAGATTTAGTGTAGCAGATTATAAAAAACAAGCAAAAGAAGCAATAAGAGAAGTTTTAAAAAAAGGGAAAACACCAATAGTAGTTGGGGGAACAGGACTTTATGTAGATAGCTTAATATATGAAATAGATTATCCTGAAATTAATTTTGATGAAAAATATAGAAAAGAACTAGAAGAAAGGGTAAAAAAAGAAGGGTTAAATACTTTATATGAAGAAGCTAAAAAAATAGATGAAAAAGCAGTAGAAAAAATAAGTGAAAATGACAAAAAAAGAATTTTGAGAATATTAGAAATATATAAAGCAACAGGAAAAACAAAAACAGAACAGGAAAAAGAATCTAGAAAAAACGAACCAGAATTTGATTATAAAGTATATTCTTTAAATATGGACAGAGAAAAATTATATGAAAAAATTAATAAAAGAGTTGACATTATGATAAAAAATGGTTTAATAGAAGAAGTAAAAAATATTTATAAAAAATATGATAAATTTCCAACTGCAATGCAAGGACTTCGGATATAAAGAAGTTGTAGAATATTTGGATAATAAAATTACAAAAGAAGAAATGATAGAAAAAATAAAACAAGAAAGTAGAAGATATGCCAAAAGACAATTAACGTGGTTTAGAAAAAACAAAGAAACAATATGGCTTAATGCAGAAGATGGAATACAAAATAATATAAAAATTATTTTGGAGGGTTAAATTGGAAAAACAAAGAAAAAAGCAGAAGAAAAAATTAAATAATAAAAAAGTAATTGTTATTTCTGGAATTTTATTAGTTTTACTAATTTATCTAATATATGTAATATATTTGCTTATAAAACAACCAACAAATGTATTTACAGTAGAAGAAGGAAAACTATATAAAGAAGAAACAGATATAGGTTATGTGATTAGAAATGAAAAAGTTGTTAGAGGCGAAAATTACAAAAATGGTATGGAGCAAATAATAACAGAAGGTGAAAAAGCAGCGGCAAATGAGAATATATTTAGATATTATAGTACAAATGAAGAAAGTCTAAAAACTAAAATTGCTGAACTAGATGGAAAAATTCAAGAAGCAATGGCTAAAGAAGATACTAATATACCAACATCTGATGTGAAGATATTAGAAAATCAAATAGATCAAAAAATAGAAAATATTAATAAAATAACTAATATGTCTCAGTTAGAAGAAGAAAAAAAACAAATAGATGAATTAGTATCTAAAAAAGCAAAAATAGCAGGAGAAACAAGCCCACAAGGTTCATACTTACGAAACTTAATTGAAGAAAGAAAAGGTTATGAATCACAATTAAATTCTGGTGCAGAATATGTAAAAGCACCAATTAGTGGAATTGTATCATATAGAGTAGACGGACTAGAAGAAGTACTAACACCAGATAACTTTAGTAATTTAAGTAAAGAATATTTAGAAGGTTTGAATTTAAGTACTGGAAAAATAGTTGCAACAAGTAATGAAGCAGGTAAAGTCATAGATAATTTTTATTGTTATATAGCAACAATAACCTCATCAGAAGAAGCAAAACAAGCAGAAGTGGGAGATAAGGTAAAAGTAAGACTTTCAAACAACATAGAAACAGATGCTGAAATTACAAACATAATAAAAGAAGATGACGGAGATATAATCTTAATTTTGAGATTAACAGAACAAATTAAAGAATTAATAAACTATAGAAAAATAACGTTTGACTTAATTTGGTGGAACACATCTGGGTTAAAAGTTCCAAACCAAGCAATAGTAACAGAAAATGAACTAAATTACGTGGTGAGAAATAGAGCTGGATATTTAAGTGAAATATTAGTAAAAATAAAAAGACAAGGGGATAAATACTCAATTATAGAATCATATGATACTGAAGAATTGAAAGATTTAGGTTTTTCTGATACTGAAATTGCAAATTACAAAAAAATATCTATATATGATGAAGTATTGATAAACCCAGATTTGAGTAAAGTAGAAGAGTAAAATATCAAAAAATGCAAAAGCAAAAACAAATATTACAAAAATATTACAAAAATATTAAAATTTAAAAACATTTTAAAAATATATTGACATTTTGACAAAAAAAGTAGATACTTAAATACGTAAAAAGAAAATAAACAAAGGAAGTAAATTAGGAGGTTTTTTTATGTCAGGAGCATTAATGAATAAAGTATGGGGATTATTTGGAGTAGATCCACAAGAAGATGAAGATTATGAAAATGAGGACGTATATGACTACGAAGATGAAGAAGATGAAGAAGAGGGAAGAGGTTTTTTCGGAAGAAGAAACAAAGATAGCAAAGTAGTTAATATGCCACAATCACAAACAAACGCTAATGCTATAAAAATGGTAATATCACAACCAACATCTTTTGAACAATCAGATGAAATTTGTTCTTTCTTAAAAGAAAGAAAATCTGTAATTGTTAACTTGGAATATGTTAATAAAGATGTAGCAAGAAGAATAGTAGATTTTATTAGTGGTGGAGTATATGCTTTAGATGGATATATCCAAAAAGTTTCTAACTCTATTTTCTTAGTTGCACCTTCAAATTATGAAATTACAAATGAAATGGCCAGAGAAGAAATGAAAAGCAAATTATCAGTTTCTTGGCTTAAAAACAATGGGATAAACTAGGGAAAATACTAAGAAAAAAATTTAAATTAATTAATAATTAATAGTTAATTAAATAAAAATATCCATAGAGGAGGAAAACAATGATTACACCATTAGATATAGAAAATAAAAGATTTTCGAAACAAATGATGAATGGATATAGTGTAGAAGAAGTAGACGATTTCTTAGATGAACTAACAGCTGATTATTCAAGAAATTATAAAGAAAATGCTGAACTAAAAGCTAAAATAGAAGAATTAACTAAAAACATGGAACATTATAAAAGTATTGAAACAACATTAAACAATACTTTAGTAATGGCACAAAGTACAGCAGAAGATATTAAAAAAGTAGCACAACAACAAGCAGATCAAATAATAAGTGAAGCTAAAGTAAATGCTCAAAAGCAAGTAGATGAATTGAATAATGAAGCAGTTTTAAAAGCTAAAGAAGTAGAAGACGTAAAAAAACAATTTGATATATATAAAGCAAAAATGGAATCACTTTTAATATCACAATTAGAATTATTAAAAGATATAAATAAAGAAGATAATGTTTAAAATATAAAAAGAAAGAATAAGAACTACTTCTTATTCTTTTTTGAAATATGGGCAACCGCAATACCATTGGCTTTAGGTGATGTGTAGTTTCGCTTAAGTAAAATAAGTAAGGAGAAAATAGTTATGAAAAAAAATATTTTAGAAATAATAATTATTATAATTTTAATAGCAATTTTAACAGTACTTATGTTGCTATTTTTAAAAGTAAATAAAACAACTGATAAAGATATAATAGAAGATAATACAGCTACTATGTGGGATAATGAAGATAATTCAGTCAATGTGTCAGACGATAATAAAGAAGTAATAGAGGAAGACACAAATTCAGAAAATAAGAAAATAATAGCAGAATATTCATATATATCGTGGTCTGTAGGGTTTAATAACCAAGGATTTGTTATATGTGATGATGGTAGTATATATAAATTTTCGTTAGATGGGAAAAAAGAAGAATATAATGATGCATATAGGAACTTGCAAAAGTTAAATGAACTTATTTTAGATAATGTTACAGAATATAAAGGAATAGTAAATAAAGAAGATTTAAAAAAGATAAAAGAAATGTTACCAAATATAACAAATAAAACTCTTGAAGAAAGAGAATTATATTCTATGGCAGACGGAGGAACTACATCTTGCGTATTATGGAATTATGATTTAAATGAAAAAATAATATTATCTACTAACGGAAACAGCATAAAAAGAAATAATAATGCTAATGCAGAAGAATTGGAGAACTTAATAAACAAATACACCACATAAAATATCTAGAGATTTTCAATTCAGTTGTAAAATTTCGTAAATTAGTGTAAAATACGTTTAGATTGCAAATAATAAATAGGCGTGATAAAAAAGTAAACAATGTTATGAAAAAATGAGAAATAACATAAAAAATAACAAAGCAGAAATATTAGAAACATTAAATGAAACACTATAATTTTAGAAATAAATATTTTATGGTTTATATTAAATTAAGAAAAGGAGTTTAAATATGAGAAAAAAGACAATATTTAGAATTTTAATTATTTGTATATTTTTTATTACAAATTGTGTAAATGTTTTTGCAAATACAGTAGCTAATAGATATAATATGGTAAATGTAGTAATTTCGTTTATTATGAAAGCAGTAATATTAATTATAGCATTAGCATATATTATATTTCTATATACTTGCTTTAAAAGGACGAAAGAAGACCAATTAAAAATAACAAAGAAATTAATAATATGGCTAATAATAGCAATTATTATTAGCATTGGGTTATGGTTTGGAGCACAGGCTGTATTAGAAGCAGGAAGAACAACTATAAATCCACGCGGAATATATATGTGAGGTTAGTTTATAAGCTCTATGTTTTTTCATTATAAAGTTCGTAGGTTGTTTTTCTATTAAATATTTAATGATTATTACAAAAATAATTAAAAAGCAAGAATTGCTTGGCGGAAATAAAAACTTTGTAATATTATTATTAATTAATAAAAAGGTGGTAAAATATGAAAAAAAATAAGTTTTTAATAATATTTATAACAATAGTTGTAATATGTGCATTAATTATAATTGGGGTGTTATCAATAAAAAAATTTATATATGAAATAAATTATGCAAATAAAATAAATAATATACTTGCAGATACACAAGAAATAGAAAAAAAGTGGCTAATAGATAAAGAAAATATACCATATGATTTATCGAACGCAGAGGTCGTAGAAATAGAACAAACATATATATGCTTTTCACCAGAAATAAGAGTTAGAAAAATGAACGGTGGAAAAGAATATAGTTTTGCAGTAAAAACTAACATTACAGAAGACGGAATGACAAGAGACGAATTTGAGGATAATATTACAGAAGAAGAATATAACAATTTAATAAAAAAGAAAGAAGGAAATACAATAAGAAAAACTAGATATCAATTCTTAGCTGAAGATAATTTATTAGCAATTGATGTGTTTTCGGGAGATTTAGAAGGACTAGCATATTTAGAAATAGAATTTGAAAATCAGGAAGAAGCAAATAAATTTCAAACACCAACTTGGACAATAAAAGATGTTACAAGTGATTTGAATTATAAAAATGGGCATCTTGCTAGATATGGTATTCCAAAAAGTTATTTTGAATATATAAAAAAATAAAAAATCTTATAAATTTTTAAGTATAAAAGGAAATTTTAATAATATCAAATTTCCTTTTTGTTTTTTAATATTTTTCTGAAATTATTGTAAAATTTCGTAAATTAGTGTAAAATACGTTTAGATTGTAAATAATAAATAGGAGTGATAAAAAAATGAGATTCGTAACAGATGAAGAATCAAAAAAACAATACAAAGAATTTTTAGAAAATCATGAAAGATGTAATTTTCAACAATCATTAGAATGGGCAGAAGTAAAAAAGCCAAACTGGAAACCAGAAGTAATTTTAGCAGAAGACGAAGAAGGAAATATAATAGGTTCATTATGTGTATGGGTTAGAAAAATGCCTATATTTGGAAATATGTTATATTCACCAAGAGGACCTGTATGTGATATACATGATATAGAAGTTATGAAACAATTAACAGATGGAGTAAAAGAATTGGGAAAAAAATACAAAGCATTTGTATTAAGAAATGAACCAGATGTATTAAGTTCAGACGAAACATATAGAGAAATAGTAACAACACTAGGTTATAAAATAAAAGATGATGCAAAAGACTTTAAAGATGAAATACAACCAAGATATGTATTTAGACTAGATATAAAAGATAAAACAGAAGAAGAAGTAATGGCAGGGTTTAAACAAAAATGGAGATATAATATAAGGCTTGCTGGAAGAAAAGGAGTAACTATAAAAGAAGGAACAAGAGAAGATTTAAAAGATTTCCACAAAATAATGGTAGAAACAGGAAAAAGAGATGGCTTTATAATACGTCCATTAGAATATTTTGAAAAAATGTATGATTGTTTAGGAGACCATATGAAAGTTCTAATGGCATATTATGAAGGAAAACCAATATCAGGAGTAATACCAATCTTTTATGGAAATAAAACATGGTATTTATATGGGGCAAGCAGTAATGAACATAGAAATTTAATGCCAAATTACCTATTACAATGGGAAATGATAAAAATGGCAATTGCAAGAAAAGACGATATTTATGATTTTAGAGGAGTATCAGGAGTAGTAGATGAAAATCACCCACAATATGGTTTATATAGATTTAAACAAGGTTTTGGAGCAACATTTACAGAATTTATAGGTGAAGTATATTATCCATTTAAACCATTTATATATAAATTATATAAATTTTCAGAAAAAACATTTAGAACATTAAGACAAATAAAAAGTAAATTAACAAAATAAAGGAGAAAATCTTGAGTACTCTAGTAATTAATAAAAAAGATTTATTGGAAAATATAGAAAAAGTAAAAGAGTTTGCAGAAAAAAGAGGACAAGATGACAATGGAAATAGCTTGAAAATAATAGCAGTTGTAAAAGCAAATGGATATGGTTTAGGAATAGTAGAATTTACAAAAATATTAATAGATAAAGGAATAAAAAGTTTTGCAGTTGCAACAAAAGATGAAGCATATATTTTAAGAGAAGCAGGAATAAAAGAAGAAATATTATTATTAACACCAAATAGTAACAAAGAGGACATAAAAAAGTTAATAGATAATGATATAATATTAACATTAAGTTCAAAAGAAGATGCAAAAAGTATAGAAAGTGTTGGAAAAGAACTAAATAAAAAAATAAGAGTACATTTAAAAATAGATACAGGTTTTGGAAGATATGGTTTTATATATTCAAATAGAGAAGAAATGATAGAAACTCTAAAACCATTACAACACATAAAAATAGAAGGAACATATTCACACTTTTCAGTTAGTTTTTTTGATGAAAAATATACAAAATTACAATTTGAAAGATTTATAAACGTAATAGAAGTATTAAAAATGAACGAAATAGAAACAGGCTTGTTACATATAAGCAATTCATCAGCATTTGTAAAATTTCCATATATGAATCTAAATGCAGTAAGAATAGGTTCAGCATTTCTTCGGAAGACTATCTTTTGATAATTTTCTAAAATTAAATAAAATAGGATATTTGGAAAGTGAAGTCATAGAAATAAAAGAATTACCTAAAAAATTTAATATAGGGTATTCAAATTCGTACAAAACAAAGAAAAAAACAAAAATAGCAGTTGTAGATTGTGGATATATGCAAGGTTTTAATGTAAAAGCAGAAGACGATTTATTTAGATTTGTAGATAAATTACGAATTTTAAAAAATGATATAAAAAAACTATTTAAAAAACAAGCATTATTTGTTAAAATAAATAATGAAAAAATAAAAGTATTAGGAAGAGTGCGGTGCATATCATATTGTGTTAGATGTAACAGATAAAGAAGTTCAAATTGGTGATAAAGTAAAAATAGAAATAAACCCCAAATTTGTAGATTCTAACATAAGAAGGGAGTACAGATAAATGGAAGAAAAAGATAAAAAAGAAGAAATAAAAAAAGGAAATAACAGTGATATTGATGAAAAAATATTAAAAGCAGGTTTTTTTAAGAAAGTTTGGTATTCAATAACAAAAATAGAAAAATATCCAAATATGTCAGCACAAGGTTTTGGAAAAGCAGTAAGCTATTTAGCAAAAATAGTAGCAATACTTGCTATAATAGTGAGTTTAGGTATGGTATATCAAACATATAATATGTTAAAAGAAGGAGTAGAATATCTAGAAAATGGTTTTGCAGAATTTTCATATAAAGATGGAATTTTAGATGTATATTCAGAAGGAGCCATAACAATATCATCAGAAGATTCTTATGTAGGTGAAACTATAATAGATACAAAAACAGAAGATGAGGCAATAATAAATGAATATGTAAATAAAGTAACAAATGCAGGTGGGGGAGTTGTAATCTTAAAAGACGAAGTGAAAATCAAAAATCCATCTGTTGCAGGAGTAATAAGTTATTCATATAAAGAAACAATAGATATATTAGGAATTACAGAATTTAATAAACAAGATGTAATAAATTATATACAAAGTGGACAAATGGTATCTTTATATGTAAGTGTATTTTTAACAATATTTATATATGCATTTATGATGTTTTTGTTAGACGGTTTTGTAAGTACTCTATTCTTAAGTTTCTTTGGATATTTTACAGCATGGCTTGCTAGAATAAAAATGAGATATGTAGCAATATTTAATATGGCAGTATATTCACTTACTTTATCAATAATTTTAAATATGATATATTTAGGAATAAATATATTTATTCCATTTGAAATGGAATATTTCCAAGTGATGTACGTAACTGTCGCAGCAATATATTTAGTAGCAGCAATATTTATTTTAAAAAGTGAATTTGTAAAAAAACAAATGGAACTTATGAAAATAGCAGAAGCACAAGAAATAATAAAAAAACAAATGGAAGAAAAAGAACAAGAAGAAAAAGATAGAAAAGAAAGAGAAGAAAGAAAGAAAAAAGATAAGGAAGAAGAAAAAAAGAAAAAAGAAAAAGAGGAAAATACAGGAGAAGAACCAGAAGGTTCAGGAGCTTAAAGGGGAAGAAGGAGAAAAGATGAGTAAAGAAAAGAAAAACAATAGAAATAGAGATAAGAAAAAAAGAAATCAATTAATATTACTTATAGTATTGTTAGTGGTATTAGTTATATTATCAGCACTTACAATATACTTAATGGATAATAAAGAAAAAGAAGAAGAAAATACTTTAGCATATACAGATTTAATACATGAAATAAATGCTCAAAATGTAGAGAGTGTAGAAATGAGAACAGGAAGTACAACAGCTAAAGTAAAATTAAAAAATGAAGAAGAAGAAAAAACAACAATACTTCCAAATGTTGAAAGTTTTATGGAGTTATTACAGACAAAAGTAGAAGAAGGAAATGAAATTGAATTGATACAAAAACCAAAAAGTGTTTTATCACAATTACCAAGTATAATAATTTCATTTCTACCAACAGCAATTATGCTTGCATTATTTATAATGTTATTCCAAATGCAAGGTCTTGGAGAAAAAGGAAAAGTATATGATGATACAGAAAGAAAATCAAAAGTAAAATTTGATGATGTTGCAGGCTTAGATGAAGAAAAACAAGAAATGATGGAAATAGTAGACTTTTTAAAAAGACCAGAAAAATATACGAAAATGGGAGCAAGAGTACCAAAAGGAGTTTTACTTTATGGAAAACCAGGAACAGGAAAAACATTAATTGCAAAAGCAATAGCAGGTGAAGCAGATGTACCATTTATTTCAATGAGTGGTTCAGAATTTATAGAAATGTT
>CALYBF010000038.1 GCA_944393755.1 uncultured Clostridia bacterium
AAGTATTAAAACTATCCAAAATTCAAAACCTATATTTGAAATTAAGCTTACTATTGGTATTTGTTTGTTATAAATGCTACACCCTTATTATTTTCTTTTATATTCTTTTCTTGATTTTATTACTCCTGGTATATATAATAAAATATATAACAACTTATTTTTAATATTTCTTATGTATTTAATTTTAAAATTATTTTCTGTTAAATATCCAAATAAAATATAATGTTTAATAGCATATAATCTTTTATTAAATAAAACACCTTGCATATCTTTTTGTAAAATTTCTTTAAAATATTCAAAATAGCCATTTTTATTTTGTATAAATTGTTTTTTTATGTTTTTTGTATATCCTTCTTCTTGGTATTCACATATCATAATAGGTTTGTTTATACAAATCATTTTATATTTTTCGTCCATTTTATGATACATTCTCGCTTCTGTTATAAATTTTTCTCCATTTACTAATTCGTGCTTGTATTTTTTTCTTATATCTGTAAAAAACACAATTGCTTTTTCTCCTGTTTCTCCTTCTTTAAAGTATAAATCAAACATTGTTGTTTCTTTGTTTTTTAAATCATTTCCTATATTGTTTCCATTTTTATCATTTTTTAGGAAACATATTCCATAATATTTAGATTTATCTTCCACTGCTTTTATGTTTTCATCATAAGCTTCTTTTATTATTTTAAAAGCATCAAAAGTGAAATAGTCATCTGAATCACAATCAACTATTAAATCTCCTGTTGCTTTTTCTACTAGATTATTAATGGCTACCATTTTTCCGTTATTTTCTTGGAAATAATATTTTATTTCTAAATTACTTATATTATTATTTTTAATAAAATTTTCCACTACTTTTTTAGTATCATCTACAGAACCATCGTCCATAATTAGCCACTCTATATTAATTCCATAATCACTATTTTTAACTAAACTATTATATAATTTTTCTAAAAAATACGCTCTATTATATGTAGCAGTTAATACTGATATTTTCATACTATTCTCCTATTATTTTTTTAACTTCTTCTATTATATTAGAATTATCATATTGTTTTTTAGTTTCTCTTATTATTTCTTCTTGTTTTTCTTTATTATTTTGTTCTAAAATTTCTTTTAAACCTTTATAAATACCTTCTTTGCTATTTTCTAAAATAACTTTTTTATCATAATCTTCTACCGCTTCTCTTGCAGCAGTATCTGTTATAATTATATTTTTTTCTAATATTTTAGCTTCTTCTAGAACCATACCATATCCTTCAAATCTAGATAACAAACAAAAATAATCTGATTTTTTTACATATGGATATGGGTTTTCTTTTTGTCCTAATAAATGAAAAGTATTTTCTACATTACTTTCTTTTATTAATTTTTCTAAATTTTCCTTTTCTGGTCCATTTCCTATTATATAAAAACTATGCTTATATCCACTTTCTATTAACTTTTTGTGAACTTTTATTAATCTATCTATCCCTTTCTGATATACTAATCTTGCAACACTAACAAAATTAACACTATTTTCATCAAAAGGCACATCTATATTTTCACTTGATTTTTTTAATATCCTTTCCTTATCTATATAATTATAAATAACACATTTTTTATTATCATTAATTTTTTCGTCATATACTTTATTAAAACTTTTCAAATTATCTTTACTAACAAATACCAATTCATCATATTTATTATAAATTTTTTCATCCAACTTTTTCTTTATTCTAGCCTTTAAACCTGTTCCAAATACTTTAGATATATCATTATGTATCCATACTATTTTTTTAGCTGTTTTGTTTTTCACACTAAACAATCTTGTTATCGGTCCTTCCAAAAAAGCTATTTCTACATCATAATTACCTTTTATATATTTCTTATAAATTCTATTTTTAAATAACAATACTTTCAAAGGAGCAAATATTTTTTGACCTATTTTAGATAACTCTTTATATTGTTTGTTATATAAGCTTTCTAATTTAACATTAGAACTTAATTCTTTTTCTAATTCTCCTTTTGGATATATAGTAAATATTGTTATATCATAATAACTATTTAATTTATTTACTAAATCAACTAAAACTCTTTCTGCTCCACCTATTGTTAGACCTGTTATCCCAAATAATATTTTTTTCATAAACTTTCCTTTTCTTTATTTTTTATTTAACTTTTAATTTTATTTTCCTTACTTTTTGTTTTCTGTTTTTTCTTCTTCCATTTATTATTTACTAAATAATGAAAAAAGAGTACTATACATATCAAATGTAAATTTATTTATTGTTTTTAAGTACATACTTTTTAAATCTTTCTTCGATTTCAAAACTTGGTTTTTCTTCCAATTTGGAAATGTTTCATTTACTTTATTCCAAGTTAATTCTAATAATTTACTTTGTACACTTTCATCTTTTATTTTTACAATTCTAAGTAATGAACTACAAAATGCATATCTAACATAGATATATTCTAATTCATCTTTATACTCGTCATATAAATTATTTTCTTTATAAAAACTAATTACATTATCTAATACTTGGAAAATTTCCTTATTTCTTTCGTTTTGATTATTAGATATTGAACCTTCTCTTTGTATATAATGTACACAAGGCTTTTTTAAGAAAGATACTTTTTCTAAATATGGTACAAGTTTATATGTAAATTCTACGTCTTCATATCTTAGTCCTTTTGGAAATAATACTTTTGCTTTTTCTAAAACTTCTTTTTTTATTAATTTATTCCAAGCAACTACTCTTACTTTTTCTATCATTTCTTTTTTGCCATTATAAATTGTAGCTTTATCTTCTTTTATTTTATTTTTATCTGGATATTCCCAGTAAAAATCACATTCTACCATATCACTATTTTCTTTTTTAGCTAGTTCATACATATCTTTATACATAGTTTTTTCCACATAATCATCCGAATCTAAAAAAGCTATATATTCTCCTTTAACATAGGGAATCGCATAATTTCTTGCATCTGATAACCCACCATTTTCTTTTTCTAAATATACTATTTTTTCTGGATACTGTTTTAAAAATTTATCTACAATAATTTTACTTCTATCTTTTGAGCCATCATTTACAAGTATTATTTCTATATCTTCTAAGGTTTGATTTACTAATGTTTCTAAACATTTTTCTATATAATTTTCTACATTATAAAATGGAACTATTACACTTACACTTTTCATTTTTATCTCACTTTCAAATATAAATTTATATTATATTTTAATAAAAATCTTTTTATTTTTTGTTTTAAGTTTTCTGGTTTTATATTTTTATACATTTGTCTATATTTTATTTCTTTTATATATTTTTTTCTTTCTTTTCCTTTTAATGTATCTGCTTTTAATACTACTGAATTTGTATAATATCTTTTTACTAATTCTTTTGTTTTATTACTTATATTATCACAAGCATCTATTACAGCTAACATATTATCATAATGTGATAACATATCTTTTGCTCTATCTATATTTTTACTATCATCTTTGCTTCTTGTCAAACTCTCTTCTGTTTGTAAATAGTTATAACAAAAGTATTCAGTTGATACAAATGTTTTTGCCTGTACTATTATTAGTGATGTTAGTCCAAAGTCTTCGTGATATCTTAGTTTATATTTAAAATTATTTTCTACAAAAAATTCTTTTCTATATAAATAAATACACGCTGGGTCCATATATTTATCTAAAGTACATAATTTTCCATACCCTTCTTCTCCACTACAAACAGAAAAAACTGGACCATCTATTTTTTCTATAATATTTCCATTTTCATCTACTGTTTTCATTTTAAATTTTATTAAATCAACTTCGTCGTCTATATATTTTTCTAGTAAGCTAAAAGTATCTTTATCTAAATAATCATCACTATCTAAAAATGATAAATATTTTCCAGTGGCTCTTTCTACTCCATAATTTCTAGCAGATGCTAAGCCTCCATTTTCTTTTTCTAAATATTTTATATTTAATTTACTACTCTGTATATAATTCTTGATAACATTTTTAGAATTATCTTTAGAACCATCATTTACAATAATTACTTCAAAGTCTTTCATTCTTTGATTTTCTAAACTCTCTAAACATTTTTCTATATATTTTTCTGTATTATAGACAGGTATTATTACACTAATTTTAGGCATAGCTATTCCTTTCCTTTTTAATATTCATCTGATAATCTAACAATTATTTTATCATTATCAACTAACTGTATTGCATCTTCTTTTGGATATATTGGTACATTATTTTCTTCTACATATTTCTTTGCATTTTCAAACTCTTCTGCTGTTGCCATTTTAAATTTATATCCTAATATCTCTAAAAAAGCCGTCGCTCTCTGATTTACACCATAAATATATTGATAGTCAAATTCAAAAAATGACCTTCCAATTATTTCACTTTTCAAATACGCATTTTTTAAATTTTGTAAATGCTCTCCTACAAATATTATCGTATATTCTTCATTTTCTTTATACCAACTTTTTTCATAAATATTTTCTACCAGATTGTGTGCAAAACTTTCATCACTCTTATACGTTATATCTGCTGTATAAAATAAGCTAGATGTTGTATATGCTTGCATATATGCTAAACTTATTACAAAGATTAAACCTAATTTTGTTATATATTTTAATTTCTCTTTTTCAGCTAAAAACATTATTAACAATGTCATAACTATTCCTATAACAAAAGAATAGTTAAATTGTGTTCTTTTTAGTTGATCAACTCCTGTTACTACATTTATATAAAATGGTGCTGCCATTAAACCTATTAATGCTATTATTATTCCTATTTTTAGCCTTTTCTTTATTGCTAAATAACCAACTATTCCAATTACTCCAAATATTGAAATAACATAACCTATATTATAAAATATAGTATCACAATATAATACATTTTTTACACAATAGAAAATATTTTTTAAACATTGTTTTATTCCACTTTCTCCCCATGCTGACTGTAAATAATAATTCCCTTGTCCTAATATTTTTGAAATTATTGAATATACTATTGCAACTATTAAAAATATTAAAATTTGTGTAAATAAATATTTCCAATTATTATCATTTTCATTTAACACTTTTAACAAATAACATACCACTACTGTTGCAATATATAGTAAAATTATAGACTGATATACTCCAAAACAAATTGAAGCTATTATTATTGATACTATGTAAAAAAATAGCTTTTTAACTTTATTTTTTTCATCCATTGCCTTATGAATAATTAATATTGTAATAGGAATCATAAATATTGACAATGCTACTGACACGTTTTGTAATATAAAATTATATTGTTCTGCAAATATTGGGTTAGTTATAAATATTATTGGAAATATAAATTGATATTTTAAAAATGTATTTTTATATTTATCATTTATTAATGTATAAAATAAATAATTAAAAGCAATTGAATACATTATCATAATAAATATTGTTAAAAAATTCTGTGTAAATATTGGTAATGTATTCATTTGTGTAAATTTATTTAATAAAACTAACCCCCATCTCCCTAGTTGTGTCCACCATATATCATTTACACTTGTTCCTAACTGGTTTATATGAATTTCTGTGTCAATCGAAAAAGCACCACTTATTAGTCTTTGTCCAAATGCAAACAATGTAAATATTACAATAATTAAAATTGATACTTTTGATTTTTGTAGATAATTTACTATTTTATTTTTATAAACCTCTTCCATTTTCTCTCCTTTTACCCTCATTTTATTAATCATATCTAAGTTTTCTAAAACTTTTACAAAAATATTTTATCATTTATTATATTTTTAATCAAGTTCCAAAAATAGAAAAAAGTAGGAATAATTCCTACTTAAAAATTAATATTTTTTTCCTTCAACTTTTTACACAATTCCTCATATTTTGCCCATGCTTCATTACTACTTGCCCAAGCAGTTTGACTATTGTTAATTTCTTTATAATACAAATCATTTATATTGTGAAAACTTTCTAATAATAGATTTTTTTGAAATTCATTTCTTCTTACAAATTCTTTATAATCTTCTATTTCAGGTAATTTTATACTGTTTATTCTTTCTTCATCTAAATTTTTAATAAAGTCAAAACATTCCTGTTCTAGCTTATTTCTAATTTTCAAGTAATCTTTTTTATTTTCTTTTGGTTTATTAATATCATGTCTTAGTTTTCTGCCTAAAAACTCTTCTTCTTTTACTGTGTTTAATAATTGTAAGAAATCTCCTGTTCTATCATTATTTAAAGAATAATCAATAAATAGTACTGGCGTTTCTAAAGCTAAAGCCGGTAATGCACAGTGTAACCTTGGTGTAACAACTAAAGAAGCTCTTTGAATTTTCTTTAAATACTCTTCTACTTTTCCTTTTCTTTGTTCCCAATCTAACTTAGAATGTTCTTCAAGCTTTAAATTATTAGTTATTCTTTCAATTCTCTTTTTAGTTAGTTTCTTTATATTTTCATATATTTCATCTTTAACATCTACTAATAAAATATAATCTTCTTTTTCTATTCCTTGGAACTTGTCTAAAGTTAGTGTCATACATCCGGAAAAATATGCATCTATACCGTTTTCTTGTAATAAATTTTTAGTATAACTATCTCTACAACCAATTGGCTCATATTTTTTTAGGTATTCTTTTCCATACCCAGTTGTTATATGTTTTTGATCAATATGATATATTGTATCATAATGTGTAAAATGCATTGATACCATCTTTGGATATATATATGGTGTAGGTGGCCAATTAAATTTTTTATTCATCCACCAAGCGTTCATAAATGTTACCACTGGCTCTTTTTCTTCTGGTACAAATGATGTAACATTATCTCTATCTATTATATAATCTATTTTTGGTAAATATTTTGTTGCAACATAACTTTGTACATCATCACCTATATTTTCTGTGTCTTTATAGACTATTAAACCATATTTCATTTATTACCTCCAAGCTTTTATATTTATTTTTTATATGGGTTATATTTTAATACCCATTTTACAGCTTTTTGTTTTTTCCAATATTTCTCATCTTGCTTGAATTTTTCTACAATATCTGCCCATATTTCTTTATTAATTGGACTTGGGTTTGAATGTTTCTTTAAAAATTTTGGAATATTTTTTAATGTCTTTTCATCTACATCAAATCCCCAATCTTTTAAATTTACTTTTTCACTCAATATTTCCATCATTGATAAAAAGCATTTTTCACATTCGCAACAATTTAGTTTATCTCCTTTATCCATATAGCATACTCTTAATTTCATTGCTTGTCCTTTATCCTTAAAATATCTTACAATATGTGCAGCTTTTTCTATTCTTGTTTTATCATATCCTTCGTGAACTATTTTACAGTCAGCATACTTAACTGTTTCATCTATTTCAGGGCAAGAACCACAAGTTGTCCCTTTTTGTGATTTAACATTTAATGTTGCTGGTATATAATGTGTTGTTATATTATATTTATATGCATAAGGTGCTACGTGTCCTAATAAACCTATTCCGTGTTGTATTCCTCTCCACCAGCTATCATCTATTACACCTTTTAATAATTTTTCTGTTAGCACATGTTCATATATAAATTTTCTAAAATTAGTTTTTATGAATAAGTTTTTTAAATTTAATTTTTCAGAATATTCTTCTGCTAATTTTTTTAAGGAACTCCAACCTTCAGTATTATAGTCCCATACGTCCGTTCCCCATATAGTTATTAGTAGTGGTTTTTTATCAATAACTGATACCAAAGTTGACACAGAATCTATTCCCCCACTGAAAAATACTGAACAATTTTCTTTTTCTTTTTTGTTTTCGTTTTCAATCAACTTTTTAACTTCAACTTTTCCATTAAATTTTGCATTAGGATAAATATTTTGAAAAGCCTTTCTTGTATTTTCAATACTATTAAAATAATTTTTATCTAATTCTTCAATTTCTAATTTAGAATTAGTAAGCCAAATTATTGGAAGTACATTACTAACAAATGGTATTATAGCAATACTTTCAGGTACATCCTCAATATTTTCTCCGTATTCAACTTTAAATTTGTTATCTAAATTAAAAAATTCTGATAAATTTTCTGTTACATAATAATCAACAGTTAATATATTATCTTTTATTGAAACATTTTTTACTTTTATAATTCCGATTTTTATATTCCATTTTATTTTTCCTTTCTATTTGTTTTTCCTCTCTCTAAAATGTACTCCTAACATTATAGGTAAACAAGTAAACATTGAATATATATATCTAAACTCTCCAAATACTGGAGATGCTAAACAAGTTAGCCATAGTATACCAACTGGTATATATATAAGTATTAATCTATATTGTTTTTTATAAATAGCATACATAAACATTGTAACTACTATCCAAAATGTAAAACCTATACTGTATAACATAGAATTTAAAGGTAAATTTCTATTCTCTAAAAGTTTATCGAATTTTTCTAATGCTTGTAAATCAACTAATGGTGTATCTTTTAATTGCAATACTTGTTCTTTTTCTTGATCTGATTGATAAACTTCTCTTCCTACTACCCAATGTATTGCTTCTGGATAATAATAGCCATAACTATTACATAAAAATGCTTCTACTGCCGACCTTGGATATTTCAAACATAATTTTACCCATAATTTTATAAAACCTACTTTATCTTCTGCAAAAGCTTCATCATCAAAATTATTTTTAACTTGATCTGATATTTTAGGATAATATAATTCTCCTATATTATCAACCGGTAAATATTTATAAATTCTCCATCTTTCATCATCAGTTAAATCTTCGTTTTTAGCCATCCTTGCAAATTGTTGTAATGGTATAGATAATGCTTCTCTTGTTGACCCTTCATCAATATCTAATAGTGTAAAAATTGGTCCTTTCCATATTCCATAAAATATTAATACTATTGCAGTAATAACTATTAATTTTTTATAATTTTGTCTTGCAAATATAAATATAAACGGAAGTGTCAATATTACTACATATAAACCATTATTTCTAAATAATATTACCAAAATCATGCTAACTGCTAATAACACATTTTTTAATTTTGACTTCATAAAATGTTCTCTATTTATTGCAATTTCTGTCATCATTATTGTAAATATAAGCATTACTACAGCAAAAGGTATATCTTTCCACATTGTTATACTATATAATGCATTTACAGGATAGAAAGCATAAAATAGTAATGTTAAGATTCTAAATTTTATATCTACATTTCTTTTTGCCATATAATAAATAGCAAATGAAAAAATACTAGATGTAACTAACATTTGAGCAATACTGTAAATTGCAACACCAACATTGTAATTTCCAATAAGTTTGCCAATATTCATTGCAATACTTATAAAAAACGTATGAAATACAGGGTGATGATTTGTTAAATTATATATTCCTAAGCTTTGGCAAATTTGTCCCATAGAATCTGCTGAAATAACACCTGGATAGTAATTTAAGAAATATGGTATCCAAGCTACAAATATTATTCCCCAAGTCAAGAAAAATGTTCTTTTATTATTAGTAAACCATTTGCAGTTTCCTTTTAAAAATTCTTTTTTATCTAATAATAAATAAATGTTAGAAATTACTGCATATATTAAAATAGCATATCCGAACCATTTTATTATAGATTTTATTAAAGCTATTCTATTATATAAAATTCCACTTAAATCTAAATAAGTATCAATAGATTGTCCTACAATCTCGAAAGAAGCAAATAATATTGCAAGTAAAGTACAACATATTTTTAGTCTTCTGTTTTTTTCTTGAGATATTTTACTAAGTGCCCAATATGTAAAAATAAAAAATATTACACATAATATTGAATTTCCCGTAAATGAATATTCAATAGCAGTATTATAGTCCATATTCATATTTATTGATAAAGTTACAAATATAGATAACAATACGATTATAATCGGTCTTATTTTTTCATAAATGTTTTTCATTTTGTTCTCCTTTTATTCTAAATTCTTTTTAAAGAAATCTCTGAATTGATAACACTTCTTTTCCCAAGTCCAATCTTCTCTTTGTTCTAAGTTTTCTTCTGATAATTCTTTAAATTTTTCTTTATGTTCTAATAATTCTACTAATTTAGCTTTTAAATCTTCTTTTGTTCTTTCTTTTAAAATAAATTCTTTTTGTTTTTCTCCTAATGCATCCCTTACAATACCAACATCTGTAGAAACAATAGGCACTCCTGATGCCATTGATTCTAAAACTGGATTTGGTGTTCCTTCATTTTTAGATGCACATATATATAAATCTATTGAATTATAATAATCAGGCATTTTATCGTGAGGAATATACCCATCTTTTCTATCTGCAAATTTTAATTCTATTGGGTATCCTTCATCTATTAATTCTTGCAATGCTGGTTTTATTATTTTTCTTACACCTTTTAAATCGTTATCTCCTTCTGAGTCAGTAAATTCACTGTTTCCTACCCAACCAATTTTTATTTTTCTATTAGATATATTTTCTAATTTAAATCTTTCTAAATTTTCTGGTTTAAATTTTGTTATATCAACACCATCACTAATAACAGCCATTGGTTTTTTATCTATATCTAATTCATTATAAATATCTCTCAAAATTGTTGATGATACAGTATAATTTTTAGCATATCTTGCAAATGATCTTGTTGTTTCAAAATTTTCTTTATCTAAGAATTTATGGTCATAAACAGAAGTTGTTACATTTTTTTTACTATAAAATTTATTCATAAACTCATCAAAAGTCAAGCCCATATTATGAATATATCCTCTTGCATATTCATAGTCTAAACAAGAAAGTAAACCTCTCCATAAGCAATGTACTAAATCATATCTATCTGTTAACATTATAAATCTTACTGGGTTATCATCAAATACTGATACTGGAAAAATATCTATATCAAAGTCCTTTGATAAATACTTTTTTATTTCATTGGCTATATTACAATATGCCCACCCATCAACATCATATACAACAGCAATTTTCTTTTTACCATCTTTTCTTGAATTATCAAGTTTATTTTCATATGGGAATTGTTCTTCCATCTCGAATAAAAGTTTCATCTCTTGCTCAAAAGTTACATTTGTCATCATATATATTTGTTTACTTAATTCTTTCTTCATTTATTTTCTCCTCATAATTTTATCAAATTTTGCTTTTATTTTAAATGTTTTTGAATTTTTTATAGCTTCTAATTCAGTAATTAAAGCCTCTTTATCTCTTGATAGAATTCCTATTGTTCCCAATAAAATTTCATTTTCTTTTTTCAAAATATAATTTGATAGTTGCGCTCTTTCTAATTCTACTTCTGCATTTATCTTTTTTTCTTGTTCCATTTATTCTCCTCTTTTCTATTAATTTTGTTTTATTATATCATATTTTTGCTTACTGTCAACGTTAACAGCATTTAGTTTTAAAATTATACAAAAAAACAACAAACTATAAGATAAAATTTATATCTTATAGTCTGCTATTGTTATTAATCTACATTATTAACAGTAT
>CALYBF010000039.1 GCA_944393755.1 uncultured Clostridia bacterium
TTAGTTGGTATTGTTGTATTTCTTTCAATTAATTTTGTAAATACTCCACCATATGTTTCAATACCTAGTGATAGAGGTGTTACATCTAATAATACTAAGTCTTTTACATCTCCTGATAAAACACCACCTTGAATTGCTGCACCAATTGCAACACACTCATCCGGGTTAATTCCTTTATCTGGTTCTTTTCCTGTTATTCTTTTTACAACTTCTTGTACGGCTGGAACTCTTGTAGAACCACCTACTAATAATACTTTATGAATATCATTTGCTGTTATTCCTGCATCTTTTAAAGCTTGGTTTACAGGTCCTGCTGTTTCTTCTACTAAATCGTGAATTAATTCTTCAAATTTAGCTCTTGTTAAAGTTACGTCTAAGTGTTTTGGTCCTGTTGCGTCTGCTGTAATAAATGGTAAGTTAATTTGTGTTTGTTGTACTCCTGATAATTCTATTTTTGCTTTTTCTGCTGCTTCTTTTAATCTTTGCATTGCCATTTTATCAGCACTTAAATCAATTCCATTTGATTTTTTAAATTCTGATACTAAATATTTAATTATTGCTTCATCAAAGTCATCTCCACCAAGATGTGTATTACCACTTGTTGCTAAAACTTCAAATACGCCATCACCAATATCTAGAATAGAAACATCAAAAGTTCCTCCACCTAAATCATATATTAATATTTTTTGGTCTTGTTCTTTATCCATACCATAGGCAAGTGCTGCTGCTGTTGGTTCATTTATAATTCTTAGAACTTCTAACCCTGCAATTTTTCCTGCATCTTTTGTTGCTTGTCTTTGGCTATCACTAAAATATGCTGGTACTGTGATAACTGCTTGAGTTACTTTTTGTCCTAAATAATTTTCAGCATCTTGTTTTAATTTTTGTAATATCATTGCTGATATTTCTTGTGGAGAGAATTTATCTCCTTCTATATCTACTTTATCATTTGTTCCCATTTTTCTTTTAATTGATATAACAGTATTTTCTGGGTTTGTTACTGCTTGACGTTTTGCAATTTGTCCAACTAGTCTTTCACCATTTTTAGAAAATGCAACAACTGATGGAGTTGTTCTATTTCCTTCTGCATTTGGTATAACTACTGGCTCTCCTCCTTCCATAACTGCTACACAAGAATTTGTTGTTCCTAAGTCAATTCCTATAATTTTTCCCATTTTTCTTCATCCTTTCTTTTTATAATAAAAATATATAAATTAATAAAATTTAATAACATATTAATAAACAAATTATAAACAATATATAAGATATATCTGTTTTTAATTAGCTACTGCTACCATTGAGTGTCTTATTACTTTGCTTCCTATTTTATAACCTTTTCTATAAACTTCTACAACTTCTTTTTCACCTTTTGTTTCATCTTGTATACTTCTTACAGCTTCGTGTAACTCTGGGTCAAAAGTCTGTCCTAAAGCTTCTATTTCTTCTACTCCTTTAGATTTCAATACATCATTAAATTGTTTTAAAACTAATTCTATTCCTTTTTTATATTCTTCATCTTTTGTCTCAACTTTTACTGCATTTTCTAGATTATCTAAAACTGGTAGAATTACTTCTACTACATCTGATAATATCGAATTATATAATGTCTCTCTTTCTTTTTGACTACGTTTTTTAAAGTTTTCAAATTCTGCTAAAATTCTTTTAAAATGGTCATCTAAAGCATCGTAATCTTCTTTTGGTACCATTTCTTTTTCTTTATTTTCCTTCTTATTTTCTTCTTTATTAGTTTTTTCTACTTCATTATTTTCCATTTTTTCCTTTTCTTCTTTTTCCTCTTTCATTTTATCCCTTCTTTCCATCTCCATTTAATTTTTTATTTATATATTTCATAACTGAAATAACTTTTGAATAGTCCATCCTTTTTGGACCTATAATTCCTATAGTTCCTAAATCTTTTCCATTTACTTTATGTTTAAAAGTTACTACACTAAAGTCTTTTAACTGTTCTTGCTCGTTTTCATCACCAATATAAACTTTTATATCTTCTGCAAAACCACTATTTAACATATCTGCGACTACTTCTTTTTCATCTAATATATTTACAAAGTTTTTTGCAACTTCTAGGCTATTAAATTCTGGTAATTCAAAAGCTTTATTTGCTCCTTCTAAATATATTTTATCTTCTTCTGCTAAAACTTTTTTTATCTGCTCTATTATTGGTTTTACAACATTTACGCTATATGTCATTTCATCATATAAGTATTCTTCTAATGGCCTATCAATTGTCTCTAAAGGCTCACCTTTTAATTTTTTATTAAACATATAATTAATAGTTTCAACTTGTTTTGCTGTTATATCTTCATCAAATTTTATTATAGTTTCTTTTACTAAACCACTATCTGTAAGTATTACTGCCATCATCATTCTAGAACCGAAGTAAAACAAATTTTATTTCTTCTATTAATTGTTCATTTGTTTTAGGTCCTATAGATATTGTTGTATAATGAGTTACTTCTGATATTGTATTTGCTGTTATTTTTGTTAAGTCTTCTATTTCATTTACTTTTGTTTCTAGTTTATCACTTATATATTTTATTTCTTCTAGACTTATATCTTTATCATTTACAAGCTCATCTACATAGTATCTATAACCTTTTTCTGAAGGTACTCTACCACTTGATGTATGTGTTTTGTCTAAATAACCATTTTTTTCTAGTTCTGCCATTTCATTTCTTATTGTTGCACTACTACAATCTAGGCCGTGATTTTTAGTTAAAGCATTTGAACTAACTGGTTCTGCTGTATTTATATATTCTTCTACAATTGCTTGTAATACTTTCTTTTTTCTATCATCTAACAATTTTTTCACCTCTTCTTTAATTGTTAGTTTTAGCACTCCTTAAGTTCGTTTGCTAACCTTGTTATATATTATACCCAATTTTAGCACTTGTCAATACTTTCTGCTAAAAAACTTTGTGAATTTTTTGTGAAAAGGGACGTTTCATTTTGGACATTTTGTCCAATTCGGGACACATCTAAAAAATAAACCTAAAGTTTTATACTTTAAGTTTATTTTTTTCTTATTTCATATTCAATTGATTTAACATCCATAAATTTTTCATATAAAGAAGGATATAGTTATCAATTAAAGAAGAAGTTCCATATGCTTTAATATTATCAGCCTTTTCTTTAATCTCATTTGCTTTTTTAAGTAAAGTATTATAATCTGTAATTATATTATTTATAACCTGACAAGTATCGATTTTTTCATTTTGGGCTTCTTTAATACAAGTATTATCTAGATAATCTTTCATAGTACCTAAAGGCTGTGCATTTAACATCAAAATATGTTCTGCTAATTCATCAATTTCATCATTTATTTCATCATAATATTCTTCTAATTTAACATGCATTTCAAAGAACTCTTTACCTTTAATATTCCAATGGTAATTTTGAAGTTTCCTATAAAACACATTTAAATCAGATAGAAAACAATTTAAACTTTTAACTAAATCTTCCATCAAAAACTTCCTTTCATATTTTTTATTACTTTTTCCAAAAAAAATATTTTTATTCATCTTATTTTTAATATTTTAATTATTTTTGTAGATAATAATATTATAAAAATTTTTAAGGAGGCTTATTTATGGATAATAATCGCTATATTTTAAACGAATTAAATAAAGGTATAAAAATGGGTATGGACTCAATTTCAAATGTTTCGGAAAAAGTTCAAGATGATAGATTTAAACAAGACTTAAAATACCAATATGACGAATATAATAAAATATTAAATGAAGTAAATACTGAATTAACTAGATTTGATGACTTTCCAAAAGAATTAAATCCTATGCAAAAAGCTATGGGTTGGATGGGTGTTGAAATGAACACTTTAACAGATAAAAGTAATTCTAAAATTGCCGAATTAATGATACAAGGAACTAATATGGGAATAATAGAAGGAGTTAAACTTTTAAATCAAAACCCTGATGCTGACAACGAAGTAAAAAATGTTTTAAATGAATTTATTAAATTTCAAGAAAATACTGTAGAACAATTAAAAAAATATTTATAAAAAACTGCGGAGTCTTTCTATTATTAAAAGAGTTTTTTCTAATAAAACATTATATAGTAACAAAAATTTAATTATGTAATAACAATATTTTGATTTAATTATACTATTTAAAATTATTTTGATTAAAGTATTTTATGGAGCAGGTAGTGGGAATCGAACCCACGTCATTAGCTTGGAAGGCTAAGGTTCTACCATTGAACTACACCTGCAAAAAATAATTGTCAGGAGTTTATGGAGCAGGTAGTGGGAATCGAACCCACGTCATCAGCTTGGAAGGCTGAGGTTCTACCATTGAACTACACCTGCATTTCCCCCTGACAATTATAGATTATAAAGGTTTTTTTTTATTTTGTCAATAGTTTTTTTAAAATTTGTTAAAGTTTTAATTAATCTGTTGTCGTAGTCATTGTACTTGGATCTATTCCATATTGACTATACAACCAGCTCATATAATCAAAAGGGGTTAAAGTTTCTGGTAACCCATAATCATATCCAAAAGTATCAACTCTAATTGAAGTTATTTTTACAGGGTTAACTGGTGTACTTTGTTCAGTATTACCAGTTTCTTCGCTATCATCTGCAACTTTTACCTCAACATTTTCTATATTATGAATAATATCCATACCTTCAATTACTTTACCAAATGAAGTATAATATCCGTTTAAAGAAGCATTGTCTTTAGTCATAATAAAGAATTGTGAACTTCCAGAATTATAAGATTCTTCTGCTAAAGCTGATGAATATGATGTGTAATCATTTCTTGCCATACCGATTACACCTTCTTCAAATTTTAATTTGTTATCTACTCCATTTGCTATAAATTCACCTTTAATAGAATATTCTGTCTCTTCTCCACCATCTTTTAAATTAGAAATTTTTGCACCGCCTTCACCTGTTCCTTCTGGATCTCCACCTTGTATCATAAAATCTTTTACAATTCTATGAAATGTAAGTCCATCATAAAAACCTCTATTAGCTAGAGTAATAAAATTTGCAACTGTTTCAGGTGCTTTATCTGGATATAATTCTATTTTTACTGTTCCGAAATTTTCAATTTCCATTGTTGCAATTGGATTTTTAATTTCCATTGTTGCATTTTTATAATAACCAAATACTAACACTCCTATTAATACTAAAATAATTATTAATGCTATTATCCATAAAATATTTTTAAATTTATCCATTGTTATCCTCCTATTTTTTATTAAATTAAATTATCAAAAATAAATTGTTCTTGCATCCTTTTTAAAGATTGTTTTATAGTTTTTGCTCTTACCTCACCAATACCTTCAACTTCATCTAAACTTTCAATATCAGCAGCTAATATATGTTGGAAAGATTTAAAAGAATCTACTAAATTTTCTACAATATTACTTGGCATTCTTGGAATTTTATTTAAAATTCTATAACCTTTTGTATAAACTCCAACTTCATCATAATTATCAAAATTTTCATATCCTAGAAGTTTGGCAATTACAGCTTCTTTAGATAAATCTTCATAAGATAAGTTATCAAAACTTTCTATTACTTTTTCTGGTGTTCTTTTATTTTTTCCTTTTCCTGGGACTATATAATCTTTTATAATAAGATTTTCTTCTTTTTCCAAACCACCTATTAATTCATCTAATTGCATTTTTACAAGTCTACCATCATTTCCAAGCTCATATATTTGCCTTTGTATTTCTTCTACAATCTTCATAACCATTTCTGCTCTTTGTATTGCAACTATTACATTTTCCAATGTTACAATATCATTAAATTCATATTCATTTAAAACATTTAATTTATTATCAAATACTTTTTTATATTTTTCAAGTGTCTGAATTGCTTGATTTGCTTTACTAAGCACTGAATCTGTATCTTCTAATATATATCTATCATTTCCTTTAAACACTGTAATAATACTTCTTCTTTGAGAAATACTAATTACAAGTTCTCCTGTTTGTTTTGCCGTTCTTTCTGCTGTTCTATGTCTTGTTCCAGTTTCTAAAGTTGCTATTTCAGATGATGGAATAAGCTGTGCATTTGCATATAAAATTTTCTTTAAATCTCCACTTAAAACAATAGCTCCATCCATTTTAGCAAGTTCGTATAATTTAGAAGATGAATATTCTTCATTAATAAAAAAGCCACCATCAACAACTTCATTTAGTACTGCTTCACTATCTGTAATTAGTAATAAAGCTCCTGTTCTTGCTCTTAATATATTTTCTAGTCCATCTCTTATGGGAGTACCTGGTGCAATTAACTTTAAAATTTCTGTAATATTATCTTCTTTGCCTGTTCTCAAAATGTATTCTCTCCCTTCTAAAAAATTATTTTAAGCCAATTTTTTTCATAGCTTCATTTATATCCTTGATGCCTATTATATCTAATTTATAATTATCTTTCAAGTCTTTTTTGTTACTTTCTGGAATAATACAGGTTTTAAAACCTAATTTTTCCGCTTCTTTAAGTCTTTTCTCAATTAAATTAATTCTTCTAACTTCACCAGTTAGTCCAACTTCACCTAAAATTATCATATCTTTTGGAATAGGAATATTTTTATAGCTAGATGCTGTAACTAAAGCAATACCTAAATCAATTGCTGGTTCATTTACCTTTAAACCACCCACAACATTTAAATAAACATCTTGTGAATTAAGCATCACACCTGCTCTTTTTTCTAAAACTGCAAGTAATAGTGAAAGTCTATTATAATCAATACCATTTGCAGTTCTTTTAGGATAGCCAAAAACCGTATTACAAGTTAAAGCTTGAAGTTCTACTAAAAGAGGTCTTGTACCTTCCATAGTAGCAACTACACACGAACCTGCTGGGTTATCTTCTCTTTCAGAAATTAGAATATCAGAAGGGTTATCAATCTCTTGCATTCCTTTATCTTGCATTTCAAACATACCAATCTCATTAGTAGAACCAAATCTGTTTTTAACCCCTCTAAGTATTCTATAAGAAAAATACCTCTCACCTTCTAAATATAAAACAGTATCTACCATATGTTCTAAAACCCTTGGTCCTGCAATATTCCCTTCCTTTGTTACATGTCCGATTATAATTGTAGTAATACCTTTAGACTTACACACTCTCATAACTTGTGAAGTAATTTCTCTTACTTGACTTACACTTCCAGCTGCAGCTGTTAATTCTTCAGAATACATAGTTTGTATAGAATCTATTATAACAAGTTTTGGGTTTGTATTAACAATTGCTTGGTTTACAAGTTCTATATTAGTTTCACCTAAAAACAAAATATCTTCATTATTAATACCTAGTCTATCTGCTCTTAATTTAATTTGTTCAGCAGACTCTTCTCCAGAAACATATAAAACTTTTCCATCTCCTTTAATCTTATCACATATTTGTAAAATCAAAGTAGACTTACCAATACCAGGTTCTCCGCCAAGTAATACTAAAGAACCTTTAACTAAGCCTCCACCTAAAACTCTATCTAATTCTTGGAAACCTGTATGAGTTCTAATAGTTTCTTTTGCTTCATAAGAATTTAAACTTTGTGGAATTGCTAATTTACCATCAGATTGTGAAATCCCTTTGCTTTTAGTTTCCACAACTTTTTGTTCATAAAAACTATTCCAACTATTACAAGCAGGGCATTTACCCATCCATTTAGCAGATTCATATCCACACTCATTACACACAAAAACCGTTTTACTTTTCATAATGGGGACGTTTCCTTTGCGACCTTTTAGTCGCATTCGGGACACATCTTACTCTCCTCCTTTCATTAATTTTTCTATTACTTTTTTATTTATTTCCAATAACCTTGCCATTTGTGCCATTGATACACCTTTTAATTTTCTTAACTTACTTATCTTATCATTTCTTAATTTCACATTAAAGTTATTAATTTCCTTTAATTTTTCCATTTTAAGTATTTCTTTTATTTTTATTTTTGCTTTTTCATCTGTAAATTTAGTTACTATTTCATATTCGTATTCATCATTTATATCTTCTTTATTCTCATTATGGAATTTTCTAAAATTGTCAATCGCTTCTTCTCTACCATTTCCGAATAAAGATAATACCAATTTTGTACTTACAATCTTTTCTCCACCTGTATATTCTTTATAACTACTCCAATTATAATCATCAACTTTTGATATTCCTGCTTTTACTGGGTTTTGGTGAATATACCTACATACTTGCATAAGATATTCTCTTGTCTCAACCGGCTTGCTTAAAAATCTATTTTGAAATAAATGACCTACTTTTTCATATTTCTTTGAAAAATATGATGAATATGCAACCGCTAAACTTTGCATACTTTTTGATAACTTTTCTTCTTTATCAAATATAACTAAATGAACATGATTTGTCATTAAACAATATGTATATAATTCATATCCATACTTTTCTTTTGTATTTTTGATTTCTTTTAAAAACTTTCCTTTGTCTTCGTCGTCTAAAAATATATCTTGTTTTCCATTTCCTCTTAATATAATATGATATACTTTTGTAGAACTTTTTACTCTTGCTACACGGGACATAATAAATTTCTCCTTTCTTTTAATTTTATCATTTCTTTTTTATCCCTTTTATTATGCCCCTATTAACATTTGCATTATTATTCCCTTAACACAAAAAGTATAGCACAAATAAATATATTTTGCTATACTTTTCAACTAATTTACAAAATTTAATTTTAAAGATGTGTCCCGAATGCGACTAAAAGGTCGCAAAGGAAACGTCCCTATTTTCTTCTAAATGATATTTCTTGGAATAAAAAGTCGTGTACTTTTTCCCAAGTGATTTCTTGGTGTAAAAATTCGTTTATTTCATCTTCTACTTTTTGTTGATATGGTGTAAGTTCAACTTTTATTTCTTTATTCCAGTCTATTTCTTGTAACCAGAAAGCTTTAAATTTATTCCAGAAACCGTGTTTTACAGGTAGATTTTCATTTCTTATTGTTCCTGCGTTTTCAATATTTTCTACATCACCGTTTGTATTTACTACATTATTTTGATTTTCATTGTTATTGAACTCTACTCCACCAAATACTCCTGATACTTTATTTTCTTCACCTAAATCTGCCATTTTTCTTCCTCCTTTGTGTTATATACACTTTTACTTTATTTTCGTTATTTTATTTATACTATATTTTTTTTTATTTTTCAAGGAGTTTTAGTCTTTTTCATATTAAATCTTTGTTACATATTTATTACAATATTGTTACATTTTTACAATTGTACCAATATATGGTCTTTTTTTGCTTCTATACATTTTGCTTTTGTTATTGTATTTTCTAAATGTTTCTTTTCTTCTTCTCCTTCTTTTTTTATTTCATTATCTACCTTTAAATATGCTAATATATAATTTTTTGTATGTCCTTTATAAAAGCCTTCTTTTTCTTCTTCCCACAATACTTCTACTTCTTTTCCTACATATTTTTTATTATATTCTTTTTCGTTTTTATCTGATAGTTCTATTAATTTTCTACTTCTTTCTTCTTTTTTATTTCCATCTATTTGTTCGCTCATCACAGCTGCTTTTGTTCCTTTTCTTTGTGAATATTTAAATATATGCATTTTATAGAATTTTATTTCTTTTAAAAATTCATATGTTTTTTGAAATTCTTCTTCTGTTTCTCCTGGGAAGCCTACTATTATATCTGTTGTTAAGTTTACATCTTCATAATTTTTCTTAAGTAATTCTACAATATTTTTAAATTCTTCTACACTATATCTTCTATTCATCCTTTTTAATGTTTCATTACATCCACTTTGCAAAGATAAGTGAAAATGATGACATATTTTTTCTAATTTTTTTAATCTTCTAACAAATTCTTCTGTTATTAATAGTGGTTCTATTGAGCCTAATTCTATTCTTTCTATTCCTTTTATTTTGTTTATTTCTTCTAATAAGTCTATTAATCTATATTCTTCTTTAAAGTCTTTTCCATATGATGCTATATGTATTCCTGTTATTACGACTTCTTTTATTCCTTTTTTTGATATTTTCTCTATTTCTGATATTATATTTTCTGGTTTTCTACTTCTTACTCTTCCTCGTGCATATGGTATTATACAATATGAACAAAATCTATCACACCCATCTTGTACTTTTATTACTGCTCTTGTTTTTTCTGTATATATTACATCTCCAAATTCTACGAATTCTTTTTTATGCATTACATCTTCTACTTCTTCTAATTCACTTTTTTTCTCTTTTTCTATTTTTTCATTTTGGAATTTTTCTACAAGTTCTACTATATTCTTTTTTTCATTATTCCCAAGTATTAGGTCTACTTCTTCTATTTTTTCTACTTCTTCTTTTGCTACTTGTACATAACAACCACAAGCTACTATTATTGCTTCTTTATTTAGTTCTTTTACACGCCTTAACATTTGTCTTGATTTTCTATCAGACATATTTGTTACTGTGCAAGTATTTATTACATATATATCTGCTACTTCTGTATGTTCTACTACTTCATAACCTTTTTCTATAAATTTTTGTGCCATTGCGTTTGTTTCATATTGATTTACTTTACAACCTAATGTTATAAAAGCTACTTTTTCCATATAATTCTCCTTTTAATACAATATTTATACCACATAGAAAAACTATGTGGCATTTATTTTTTATTTTTATTATCTTCTTGTTGTTCCGTCTAAGACATCTAAATTATCTAATGCCTTTCCTGTTCCCAATGCTACACAAGATACTGTGTCTTGTGCTATCATTACATTTATTCCTGTCTTTTCTTGTAATAATTTATCCAAACCGTCTAAAAGTGCTCCTCCGCCTGTCATATATATTCCTTTATCGCTTATATCTGCTGCAAGTTCTGGTGGTGTTTTTTCTAATACAGAGTGTACTGCTTCTACTATCATCATTGCTGGTTCTATTAATGCTTCTAACATTTCGCTTGATTTTATTGTTACTGTGTTTGGAAGCCCTGTTCCTAAATCTCTTCCTCTTATTTGCATTTCTGTATCTTGTATTTTTGGATATACACAACCTATATTTACTTTTAAGTCTTCTGCTGTTCTTTCACCAATTATTATATTATGTTTTTTCTTTATATATTTAATTATTGCTTCATCAAATTTATCTCCTGCAACTTTTAGTGATGTACTTACAACTGATCCTCCAAGTGATATTACTGCTATGTCTGTTGTTCCTCCACCAATATCTACTACCATATTTCCACAAGGTTTTGATATATCTATTCCTGCTCCTATTGCTGCTGCTATTGGTTCTTCTATTAAATATACTTTTCTTGCTCCTGCATTTGTTGCTGCATCTATTACTGCTTTTTTTTCAACTTCTGTTACTCTCGATGGAATACAAATCATTATTCTTGGTGCAAATAATGTCTTTCCTCCTACTTTATGTATGAAATATTTTAACATCTTTTCTGTTACTGTATAATCTGATATTACACCATCTCTTAAAGGTCTTG
>CALYBF010000040.1 GCA_944393755.1 uncultured Clostridia bacterium
GAGTTTTGCTTACTCTTGTCTACTGTTCATTTACTTTTTTATGAAATTTTTGTTGCATTTCAAATGAAATTTCCGGGTTTTTTTAAACGCAAGTGGGGCTTGTCAAGTGAAAAGTTAAATTTAATTATATAAAAAGATAAAAAAAGCACGATTCAATACCGTTACAATAATGTTACATCACGAAAATATACTATATTTATATTTAAAAAAATTATTTAAATTAAAATAAAAAGTAAATATAGTGCTTTTGATGGCAAATATACTTACTTATTTTTGATACAAATTTTTTATATTAAGTTTTGATTAAAGCTATATTACAAGCTTTTTATTTATTTTAACTTTCAAAATGAGACAAATAATGGGTGTCCCATTATGTCTCAAAATTGTATTTTTCTCTTTTTTCATAGTGTGTATGTAATAATTTGTGTGCTTTTTCTCCTCCAGCTTCACCTAAATAGTCTTTATATATTTTTTGAAGTATTGGGTTTTCGTGTGATTTTCTAATTGTTGATTTTTCATCTATTGTATATATACTATCTGCACGTAATTTTCTTACATCTTCTTCTGCTCTTGTTTTTGATCTTTTGATTGGTTGACCACCACCCATTATACATCCCCCTGGGCAGGCCATTATTTCTACAAATTGATAATCTGCTTTTCCTGATTTTACTTCTTCTAATATTTCTCTTGCGTTTTTTAGTCCACTTGCTGCGACTACTTTTATTTCTTTTCCTGCTATATTTACAGTTGCTTTTTTAATTCCTTTTCCGCCTCTTACTGCTTCAAATTCTATTTTTTCTAAACTCTCTCCTGTTAACATATCTCCTGCTGTTCTTAATGCTGCTTCCATTACTCCACCTGTTGCTCCAAATATTGCTGCTGCTCCTGTTGCTTCTCCCATTGGGTTATCAAATTTACTATCTTCTAATTTTGTAAATTCAATATTTGCTTGTTTAATCATCCTTGATAATTCTCTTGTTGTTATTACATTATCTACATTATAAAGTCCGTCATTTTGCATTTCTGGTCTTATTGCTTCAAATTTTTTAGCAACACAAGGCATTATTGATATTACATATATTTTACTTGGGTCAATTCCTTGTTTTTCAGCATAATAAGATTTTAAAATTGCTCCAAACATTTGATGTGGTGATTTACAGCTTGATAAATGTGGTAATAATTCTGGATAGTTTTCTTCTATATAACGTACCCAACCTGGACAACAAGATGTAAACATTGGAATATTATCATTATTTTTAAATCTTTCTACAAATTCTGTTGCTTCTTCCATAATTGTAAAGTCTGCTCCTGTATTTGTATCAAATACTTTATCAATTCCCATCCTTTTTAGAGCTGTTACCATTTTTCCTTCTACATTTGTTCCAATATCCATACCGAATTCTTCACCTAATGCTACTCTAATTGATGGTGCTGTTTGTGCTATTACAAATGTATCGGGGTCTTTTATTTTTGCCCAAGCTTCTTTTATTGTTTCTTTTTCGTGAAGTGCTCCTGTAGGGCACGCTTCTATACATTGACCACAAAATGTACAGTTTACATCATTTAAACTATGGTCTCCAACTGTTGATATACAAGATTCAAACCCTCTATTTATACAGTCTATTGCTCCTATTCCTTGTACATTTTTACATGTTGCAACACATCTTCTACATAATATACATTTATTAAAATCTCTAACTAATGCTGGTGATTTATCATCTATTTTGTGTTTTGTCATCTCTCCTGGATATTCTACGTGTAAAACGTTGAATTTTGTAGCGAGTGTTTGTAATTCACAGTTTCCTGAACGTGTACAAGTTAAGCAATCTTTTGCGTGATTTGATATTATTAAATCTAAAACTGTTCTTCTTGCTTCTAATACATTTGGTGTATGAGTATGTACTACCATACCTTCTTCTACTGTTTGAATACAAGATGTTGCAAAACCACGTCTACCTTCCACCTCAACTATACACATCCTACAGTCTCCCATTTCGTTTATGTCTTTTAAAAAACATAATGTTGGAATATCTATTCCAGCAGATTTTGCAGCTTCAAGTATTGTAGTTCCTGCTTTTGCTTTTACAGTTTCTCCATCTATTGTTAATGTAACCATTTTTTCTTCCATTACTTTTCCTCCCTATTTTTAACTTATTGCATGAAATGGGCAAGTTGCTATACAAGTACCACATTTAATACATAAATTAGGATCTATTCTTCTTTTATCTCTTCCTTCACCTTTTATTGCATCTACTGGACAATGTTTTTGACATAGCCCACAACCTTTACATTTTTCTTCATCTATTCCTATTTTTGCTAAAGCCTTACACTCTTGTGTTCTACAAGCTTTATCTATTGCGTGTTCTTTAAACTCTTCTCTAAAATAGTTTAATGTACTAATTACTGGGTTTGGTGCACTTTGTCCTAGTCCACATATACTTGCTTTTTGGATATTTTTTGCTAATGTTTCTAATCTATATATGTCTGATTCTTCTCCTTCTCCATTACATAGTTTTTCTAATATCTCAAGCATTCTTTTTGTTCCTATTCTACAAGGTGTACATTTTCCACAGCTTTCACTTACTGTAAATTCTAAATAGAATTTTGCTAAGGATACCATACATTTAGTATCATCCATTACAATTAATCCACCTGAACCCATCATTGAACCTATTTCTTTTAATGATTCATAATCTATTGGTGTGTCTAAATGCTGTTTTGGAATACAACCACCAGAAGGTCCACCTGTTTGTGCTGCTTTAAAGTCTCTTCCATTTGGTATTCCTCCACCTATATCATATATTATTTCTCTTAATGTTGTTCCCATTGGTACTTCTACTAAACCAATATTATTTACATTTCCACCTAATGCAAATACTTTAGTTCCTTTTGATTTTTCTGTTCCTATTGATGAATACCAACTTGAACCTTTTAATATTATTTGTGCTATATTTGCATATGTTTCTACATTATTAATTAAAGTAGGTTTTCCCCACAAACCTGATGCTGCAGGATATGGTGGTTTTACTCTTGGTTGACCACGTTTTCCTTCTATTGATTCTAATAATGCTGTTTCTTCACCACATACAAATGCTCCTGCTCCTAATCTTATTTCTATATCAAAATCAAAACCTGTTCCAAATATATTTTTACCAAGTATTCCATATTCTCTTGCCTGATTAATTGCAATTTCTAATCTTTTTACAGCTATTGGATATTCTGCTCTTACATATATAAAGCCTTTATTTGCTCCTATTGTATATCCTGCAATTTCCATTGCCTCTAAAACAGAGTGAGGGTCTCCTTCTAATATGCTTCTATCCATAAATGCTCCTGGGTCTCCTTCATCTGCATTACAAACAACGTATTTTTGGTCAGCTTCATTTGCTTTAGTTAGTTCCCATTTCTTGCCTGTAGGAAAGCCTGCTCCACCTCTACCACGAAGTCCTGATTTTGTAACAACGTCTATTACTTCTTCTGGCTTCATAGAAGTTAAAACTTTTTCTAATGCTTTATATCCATCAAAAGCAAGATATTCATCAATATCTTCTGGATTAATCATCCCACAATTTTTTAGGGCAATTCTTTTTTGTTTTTTGTAGAAATTTAATTCATCTAATGAATTTACAACTTTTCCATCTATGTCCTTACAAAGTAGTCTTTGCACTAATTCCCCTTTTACTATATGTGTTTCTATAATCTCTTCACAATCTTCAGGTTTTACATTTGCATAAAAAGTATCTTCTGGTCTTATTATTACAATTGGACCTTTTGCACATAAACCAAAACATCCTGTTTTGATTACTCTTACATTTTCTATATTTTTTTCTTTTAATATTTTTCTAAAATTTTCTAAAATTTCAGGTGATTTAGAAGATGTACAACCTGTTCCGTGGCATACTAAAATATGTTTTTCTCTAGTGTCTGCTTTGGTATTTACTCTTAAATCTAATTCTTTTCTTTTTTCTTCACTTATTTTATGAAGTTCTTCTAAAGTTTTCATATTTACCTCCTATTTTGCTTGTTTTTCTTTTTCTATTAATTCATCTAAAACTTGGTCTAATTTTTGAACACTTGCTTTACCATATACTTCGCCATTTACAGTAAATACTGGTGCTAAACCACAAGCTCCAACACATCTTGTTTGTTCTATTGTAAACAAACCGTCTTTAGTTGTTTCTCCTTCTTTTATTTTTAGCCTATCTACTAATCTATCCATTATTTTTTGAGAACCTTTAACAAAGCATGCTGTTCCTAAACATACTGATATTTTATATTTTCCTTGTGGTTCTAATGAAAATCTCGAATAAAAAGTAACTACTCCATATATTTCTGCCATTGGCACATTTAAAAATTCTGATAATTCTTTTTGTATGTGCATTGGCACATAACCATAATGTTCTTGGACTTCATTTAGCATTTGAATTAAATTGTCTTTTTCTGGTAAATACTCCTTAAATAATTTTTCTAGAAATAAATCTTTTTTTCCTTGGCAATCACATTTCTTTTTTTCTTCCATTATCTTCCTCCCTCTTAAGAGTTTATTACTAAGATAAATAGATTATATCAAAGCTAGGAATTTTATACAACTATTTTTTCAATTTTTATTGACAATTTTCTACAAAAATGTCAAAATAGAATTACAGAATTAAAAAATGTAAAGGGGTGAAAAAAATGGACGAAAACAAAACTGAAAGCAAAGGACTTAGCATTGCTTCTATGGTATTAGGTATAGTTTCTGTTGTTCTATGTTGTTTTGCTTATATTTCAATACCTTGTGCAATACTTGCAATTATATTTGGTATTGTTGGTATGAAAAAAGGTGGAAAAGGTATGGGTATTGCAGGTCTAGTTCTTGGAATTATAGCACTTGCTTTATACGCATTAGCAGTTATAGGTGTATTATCTTTAGGAACTGCTGTTGGTTCTTCTTTACTATAATCAACAATAAAAATATAAATAAATCGCAATTTGATTTTTATTGCGATTTATTTTAACTTTTTTATGGAGAAAATTTATGAAACTTATTAACAAAAAATATTCTAAATTAATATTAATTGAACTTTGTGTTATAATTTCTTTAGTTATAATATTTATTTTTGTGCATTCTTCATATGTAAATTTAATGCCTAGCTGTTATTGGCAAGAAAATTTTGGTATTTTATGCCCTAGTTGTCGGTGCTACTAGATGTATTATTAGCTTTTTTAATGGTGATTTTTCTACATCATTTTTATATAACCCATTTATGTTTATTTTAATAATCTATTTGTTTTTATTAAATATTTTATATATAATAAATACCATTTTAAATAAAAAATATTTAATAATTTTCTATCCAGAATGGTATTATGTTGTTATTTATTTTTCTTTATGGGCTATTTATACAATTATAAATAATATCATTTCCATAAATCTCCATTAATATGCCTTGTAAGTGCCATTATAAAGGCATTTTTTGTCAAGTCTATTCTTGTTATTTCTCCTTTGCTTAAATAACTAATTCCACCCTGCCCTTTTCCTGTATCTTTTTTATCAAATAATCTATCCATTACTTTTCCAAGTTCTGTTTTTCTTATTTCTTCAATATATTTTTCAGGAATTGGGAAACCTTGGCTTGTTCCCATACTTTGGAAGCCTTTGTTATCTTCTATTACAGCACAATTAATATCTATCCACTCACCTAAAAAATTTGTAATTCCCGCTTCACTTGCTATATAAAAATCAGCTTCTATTTTATTTTCTTTAGCATATTTTTTTAAATTTTTAATTCTATTTTTTGCTCCCATTATTATCTCAGAATTTACAGGTTGATCAGAGACTTCTGAATCTACCGCTATTCCTTCTATTTCTACATTATTAAAATATCTTTCAAAAGCTTTTCTTGCTCCTTCTATTTTTCCTGGGTTTTTAGTTCCAATTAATATTTTCATTTATTTTTATATCTCCCTAATTCATCTCCACTTTTCCTACAATGTCATTTATATTTTCTATATTGTGTTTTTCCATATAATTTTCTATTTCAGATATTACATTTAAACTAGTATATGGGTCTATGAAATTTCCTGCACCTATTGATATAGCACTTGCTCCTGCTAGCATAAATTCGATTGCATCTTCTCCTTTTACAATTCCACCCATACCTAGAATTGGTATATCAACAGCTTTTGCTACATCATAAACCATCCTTACAGCAACAGGTCTAATTGCAGGCCCAGATAAACCGCCTGTGTTATTTGCTAGTACTGGTTTTCTTTTTTCTATATCTATTTTCATACCAAGTAAAGTATTGATTAAAGAAACACCATCTGCTCCTCCGTCTTTTGCTCCTTTTGCAATTTCTGCTATATTTGCTACATTTGGTGTTAATTTTACAATTAAAGGTTTATTTAATACTTTTCTTACTTTTGATGTAACTTCTTTTACACCTTCATATGAACTACCAAATGCCATACAACCATTTTTTACATTTGGACAAGATAAATTAAGTTCTACACCATCTATATCTAATGTATCTAATATTTTACATACATCTATATAATCTTCTATAGTACTTCCACAAGCATTTACAATAATTGCAGTATTAAATTTCTTTAGAAAAGGTAAATCATTTTCTGCAAAATATTCTACGCCTGGGTTTTGAAGTCCTATACTATTAAGCATTCCTGATGGTGTCTCACAAACTCTAGGTGGTTTATTTCCACTTCTTGGTCTTATTGAAGTTCCTTTTGTTATTATTCCTCCGAAGTTTACCTAAATCAAAAAAATCACTATATTCTCTTCCATATCCAAATGTACCAGATGCTACCGTTACTGGATTTTTCATCTTTATTCCTGCAAAATCTACACTTAAATTCATTATTTTAACCCTCCCATACCTTTTTCTTCTACTTTTTTTATTTGTTCATCTAAATTTAAATCAGACATTTTTTCTATAAATTTAATTACTTTTTCTTTATTTAAGTATTGTGGTTCTGTTTTATTTTCATCTATCATCATATATTTTTCTAAATTTTTTATTGGAATAATATTATATTTTGGTATTAAAATATTATTTAAACAATCAAAATCATAATAATAATTATCATTATTTTTTATCACTTCGTCATATTCTTCTTTAAAGTATATATTATAAAAATAATAGTCAGTTAGTAAATGTAATAAATAGCCTCTCCAGTAGTCTTTAGTTAATTCTACTTTACTATCATTTAAAAATAAATCTATATTTATTTCTCTTTTATATCCTTCCCATTTTCCATAATGTGTAATATTTTTTGTTTTTGATAATTCTGTCATTTCTTCATTTAAATCTGGCATTATTGAACCTTTTAAAAATTCTTCTTCATTTATTTCTTGATTTTTATTTTTTTCTATATATTTTTTTCCAATTGCTATATGTGTTACAAGACTTGGCATTTCTTTGTTGTTCCCCCCTTATATATCTACATCTTTTGCATTAAATACTGGTCCGCCCTTACATACGTGAAAATATTCTGGGTTTTCATTTGTACTTTTTGCTTTTTTAACAGCACATCCTAAACATACACCTAAACCACAAGCCATCTTTTCTTCTAAAGAGATTTGACATGGAATATTTTTTTCTTCAGCAAGTTTTTTAACAGCTTTAAGCATAGGAAGTGGTCCGGCAAGCATAAATACAATCTATATTACTTAAATCTTTTTTTAATTCTTCTATTGCAAAACCTTTTATTCCATAAGTTCCATCATCTGTTGTAATTACTAATTTTTGACTTACATTTTTGAATTTATCTTCTAATAAAACATTTTCCTTATTTCTAAAACCTAAATATATATTAACATTTCTATTTTCTTTATTTGCTTCTTTTGATAGTTCATATAATGGAAATACTCCTATTCCACCACCTATTATTGCTATATTTTTGTAATTATTTAATTTAAAAGTTCCCATACCTAATGGTCCTACTATATCTATTAAATCTCCTTCTTCTTTTTTAGAAAGTAACCTTGTTCCTTCACCTTTTATTTGGAATATAAATTCTAATGTTCCTTCTGCTTTTTCTAAATTATATATACTAATTGGTCTTCTTAAAAAAGGTTCTGTTGTATCAGTTACTCTAATTTCTATGAAATTACCAGGTTTTGCTGTTTCTACTATTTTATTTGCTTCCACTTTAAATCTTAAAATATCGTTTTTTAAATATTCTTTTTCAATTAATTTTGCTTTTATAGCTTCTGGCATAATCTAGTCCTCCTTCATAAAATTTAATTCTTTATTCATTTTAATAGCTTCTTCTCTTGTTGCTAATCCATATTCTTCTTCACTATGTTCTTTTTTCCAGTCTTCTTTTTTATATGCACACATTAAACTTCTAGATGCATTTACAATTCCACCTAAACCTTTACTGTCAAACCCAAGTTTTATATCTTCTGGTTTTCCTCCTTGTGCCCCATATCCTGGTATTAAGAAAAATGTATGTGTCGCTAATTTTCTTAATTCTTGTAATTGTTTTGGATATGTTGCACCAACTACTGCTGATATACTGCTATATCCATATTTTCCTCTTAAATCTTCTCCCCACGTTTCTATTAGAGAAATTACCTTTTTATATACTTCTTCTCCATTTTCTAATTTTTCATCTTGTAATTCTCCAGATGATGGGTTTGATGTTTTTGCTAATATAAATATTCCTTTATCATATTTTTTACAGTCTTCTATAAATGGTTCGATACAATCTGTTCCCATATATGGGTTTACTGTTATGAAATCTACATTAAATATACTTTCTTCTATATCTCCTATTTTTGTTTTTCCTAAATATGCATTTGAATAGCCTTTTGCAGTTGAGCCTATATCTCCTCTTTTGTTATCTGCAATTACTATCATACCTTTTTCTTTTGCATATTTACAAGTGTCTAGAAATGTTTTCATACCAGGAATTCCAAACATCTCGTAAAATGCCATTTGTGGTTTTATTGCAGGTATTATGTCATATGTGTTATCTATTAAGCATTTATTATATTCTAATATTGCTTTTGATGCTCCTTCTAAATCTGAACTATATTTATTTCTTACACATTCAGGTATCATATCATATCTTGGGTCTAGCCCCATTACTACTGGGCTTTTTAATTTTATTATCTTTTCTATTAATCTATCAATTGCAAGCATTATAATTCCTCCTATTTATCTTGATATACTATTTTTCCACTTACTATTGTATATTTCACTTTTCCTTTCAATTTTCTTCCTATAAATGGACTGTTCTTTGCTTTTGATACTATGTTTTCTTTTTTATAGATATATTCTTCATTTGGGTCAAATATTGTTATGTCTGCTATTTTTCCTTCTTCTATACTTCCTTTATCTATTTTTATCAATTTTGCTGGGTTATATGATGTAAGTTTTACTAAATCTAGATAACTGATATCTCCAGTATCAACTAAATTCATTATTTCAGAAGACAAGGCTGTTTCAAAACCTATTATTCCATTTGGTGCTTTAGCTAAATTTTGTTCTTTTTCTTCTTCACTATGTGGTGCGTGGTCTGTTATTATACAGTCTATTGTACCTTCACGCAAACCTTTGATTATAGCTTTTCTGTCTTCTTCTTCTCTTAATGGTGGGTTCATTTTTGCATTTGTACCTGATTTTAATACTTCCTCAACTGTAAATGTAAAATAATGTGGGCAAGTCTCACATGTTATTTTTACTCCTCTTTTTTTAGCATCTCTTACCATATTTTTAGTTGTTTTTGTACTTATATGGCAAATATGTGCTCTTACATTATTTGTTTCTGATATTACGATTTCACGAGCTGCCATTATTTCTTCTGCTTCTGGATATACTCCTTCTACTCCTAATCTATCTGCTATCTCTCCTCTATTTATCGCTCCACTTGCAACTGATTTTTCTTCACAATGTGATGCAACAAACGTTCCTAAACTATCTGCTTTAATCATTGCTTCTCTCATTAACTTACTATTTACAACTGGCATACCGTCATCTGAAAATGCTATTGCTCCTGCTTTTTTCATTTCAGAAAAATCTACTAGTTCGTCTCCTTTTTCTCCTTTTGTTACTGAAGAATATGGAAGTATGTTACAATAACCTTCTTCTTTTCCTTTTTTTATTATTTCAGATAAAATAATAGCACTGTCAGGAACTGGTTTTGTATTTGGCATTGGACATATTGTCGTAAAACCACCACTAACAGCGCTTTTACTACCTGATAAAATAGTTTCTTTATATTCAAAGCCAGGTTCTCTTAAATGACAATGAATATCAATCATACCAGGTATTATTATTAAATTAGAACAATCAATTATTTTATCAACATCGCAATTTATCTCATCTGCTATTTTTTCTATCTTTTCATCAGTAATTAAGATATCTTTTTTTCCGTCTACTTTTGTTTTATAGTCTACTAATCTTCCATTTTTTAATAATATTTTCATCTAAAAAACCTCCCACACATATATTATCATTTTGTGAGAGGTTTTTCAAGAAAAATATATAAATTAGAAAAAAAATAAAACACAGTGTACATCAAGCACACTATGTTTAATTTCTTACATTACATAAAGGACAATACGATAAACATATGAAGGCCATCCATCATATTCAGTATATTCTCGATGTGATACCTCATAAGATGATGATAGATAACCACCCCCTCTACTATCTCCTCCTCTTAAAATTACTCCAGTTCCTTGAATATCAGCTTTTTCACCCGTAAACTCCCAATAATTTCCTTCTAAATCATATATATTTAATGTCTTATCATATTCATTTTAACCTGAAGTGCCGCACTCCTAGATGCCTCATTGCTTCTGAACTAGTTACATTATAATTCGTATCATTTTGTGTTATAAATTCCATAACCATATCCCATTGTGTTCCAGAACATAAACCACTTTTTACATTACTATTATTAATAAATGATTTAGCTTCTGTTTTACACTGTTCCTCATTAGAAGTAGTTTGAACTTCTTCACCTTTTTTGTTTCCGTTTTCATATCTTGATATATAAAAACCGCCTTTAGATATTACGGCATCTCTTTCTGCCTTTTCATTATCTTCTCTATTTCCTTTTTCTATTCCATCTGGTAAATATCCTATATCCATATAGACTTTTTGTGAAAGATTTACTTGTGCATATGTTCTATTCATTTCATATGCACCAGTTACTGGTATCCACACAAACTCATGTCCTTCTCCATCTTTTATCACTAGACCTTTATCAATAATCTGTTCTTCTTTATTTTCCGAAACAGTAAAACCTGCTGGTATTGTTGCTTCATCTCCATTGATATCTTCATATAGTTCGTTCTTTTTTGCAATTACACCTGGTCCAAATGGTATATAATCATCTAACTTTCCTGGTATTTCATAAACTGGCTCATTTGTTGTTATAACTCCTTTTTCAGTTACTTGACTATAATCATCAATAACACCTTTAT
>CALYBF010000041.1 GCA_944393755.1 uncultured Clostridia bacterium
TTTTAGATATGTTTATCAATATTAGGAAGTATTTGTTTCTTTCTAGAAACAACACCTTCTAAGAAAGTTCTGTTATTTTCTAATTTTATATCAAAGGCTTTTTCAACTGCTTCTACTTTATTTCCTAAAGCAATTATTTCAGAATTACTATTTAATATATCTGTAATTGCTAAAACAAATAACTCTAAACCTTTACCTTCTATTTCTTCTTTAATTGCATTTTCTAATTCTTCTTGTCTTGTTAAAACATCTTCTATACTTACAGTATTTACTTGTGCAATTACAAATTTTATTCCATTTTTATCTAAACTTTTAGCATCTAAAGATATTAATTCTTTAGCTGTAAAATCATTTAAATCTGTTCCTGCTTTTAACATTTCTAAACCATATTCTTTAATATCTATTCCAGCTATTTTTTCTAATTCTTCTAATGCTTTTTTATCATATTCAGTAGTTGTTGGTGATTTTAATAATAATGTATCTGACATTATAGCGCTTGCCATAAGTATTGCTTCTTCTTTGCTTATTTCTACATTATTAATTTTATATTCTCCAAAAAGAATTGTTGATGTACAACCATATGGTTTTGCTGTATAATATAAAGGTTCTCCTGTTTCAAAATTTGCTATTCTATGATGGTCTACTACCTCTAATACTTTTGCGTTTTCAATACTATCTACACTTTGATTAAATTCGTTGTGGTCTACTAATATAACTTCTTGTCCTTCATCAACACTTTCTATTAATTCTGGTACTTCTAATTTTAAATAATCTAATACATATTTTGTTTCTTTATTTATTTTTCCAAGTCTTACTGCTCTACAATTTTCTTCTCCTAGTTTTTTATTTAATCTTTCTTTTACTAAACTAGAACATATTGAATCTGTATCTGGATTTTTATGTCCAAATATTAATATTTCTTTTTCCATAATTAATCTTCCTTTCATACTTTATTTTTTTGCTATATTTTCTATTTGTTATTATATTAAGAAATTACTTTTTTGTCAATCTGTTTTTTTTACGTATCTGTTGCTACGTTTGAATTTCACCAAATTTTATGCTATAATATAAGTGTATGGCAATACATTTTTTGGAAGGAGCTACAATGTTTGCACCTGATGAGTACAACGGAAAGCACAAGGTCTTTGAGGAGACTTATTTGTCAGCAGGACATCAGAACACCAAGGAAGCAGCTCTTAGGGTCTTGGAGTCTATCCGAGACTCGCACCCCGCCTCTGAAGGTTGGATCGAGTTTGAAGCTGGTGTAGAACAGCTTCCCAATGGCAATTGGCAAACTTTCCGTAAGCACGCTAAGTACGAGTAGCACCTTTATAAAAGACTTAAAACAAAAAGCAACTGCTTAGTTTTAAGTCTTTTACTTTTATTTTATATTATTTAAAATTTTTTTTAATTCTTCTTTATTAAATTCATATTTTTTATTACAGAAATGACAAACAAGTTCTGCTTTTCCGTCTTCTTTTATTATTTTTTCTAACTCGTCTTTTCCTATAGCCATTAATGCATTTTCCATTTTTTCTTTTGAACAATCACATTTGTAAACAGGTACTTTACAATCTTCTATTACTTTTATTTTCTTATCACCAGTTACTTTCTTTGCAATTTCTAATAAACTTAATTTTTCATCTAACATTTTAGAAATTGCACCAGCTTCAAATATCCCTTTTTCTACATTTGAAATATCTTCATCAGTTGCATCTGGCATTGGTGTAATTAAATATCCACCGTGCTTCTCTTACACCATTTTTATCTACTAAAACTCCCAATGCTACTGCTGATTGTCTTTGTTCTGAATTTACAAAATAATTTGTGAAATCATCTGCAATTTCACCTGATGTTAAATTAGATATTCCTATATATGGCTCTTTTAGACCAATATCTTTTATTACATTTATATAACCTTCGTTTCCTACTGCTCCACCTACATCTAATTTACCAAATTCATTAAGTGGTAAATCTACATAAGGGTTTTGAACATATCCTTTAACTTCTGGTTTGTTATTTGCAACTGCTAGGATTGTCCCTATTTTGCCATCACCTTTTATTTGCACTGTTATTTTATCCTCTTTGTTTTTCATTTCATTTGCCATTAAAGCTGTCATTGTAAGTACTCTTCCTAAAACTGCTGTTGCTAATGGACTTAAATCGTGTATTTTTCTTGCTTCTTCTACTAAAGCTGTTGTTTTAATAGCTGTAATTGCAATTCTACCTTCATATGCTAAAAAACTTGTTATCTTATCTTCCATTTTATTCTCCTTGTTAATTTCTAAATTTCATCTATCACTTTATATTTTGCAATTTCTCTAAAATATTTTTCCATACTTAAAATAGTATTATCCCAATTAAATTTACTTGCCGTAGCAATACCATCTTGAGACATCTTATGCATTAAATCTCTATTATTAATTAACATTTCTATTTTTTCTTTCATATCTTCTTTGTTGTGATGTTTTATTACTAATGCATTTTCTCTATCAATTACAAAATCTCTCATACCGCCTGTATCAGTTGTTATTACTGTTGCTCCACAAGTCATCGCTTCTAATGTTGGTAAACCAAATGATTCATATTCTGAATTACAAATATATATATCTGTATTTCTTAATACATCTCCAATTATTTTTTGTTCAGGGTTTACAATTGCATTTTTCCCTTCTTCCTTATTTATTTTAGGCTCTGTTTGAGTTATCCAATTTAATTTTATTTGATATTTTTCTTTTAATTCTCTTATTACTTCTAATACTTCACCAACATTTTTAAACTTAAAATCTTCAGAACCAACTATTGTAATACTTGTTTCTTTTTCGTTTCTTTCTTTTTCTCTTGGATAAAATATTTTACTTTCTAAAGCATTATAAATAATACTTGACCTTCTTCCATATATTTCTTCTATCTTCTCTGCTGAATATTTTGATACAGTATAAATAAATGGTGGTAATTGCATTCTATCATATACAACTTTTCTTTTTATTTCACTTAATCTATCTATCTCAAATAAATGTGAACCACCTTGTTCAAAAAACGCAACTGGTCCTTTATTTGCCTTTATTGCTTTTCTTATACATTTCCAACTTGTTGGAACTACTACATCTGAATTTGGTATGTATTTTTCTATATCTTCATTTTCTGGAACTTTTACAAAATTTATTTTATCAGATAATTCATACCAATCTGGATATTCATCATATGTAACAATATTTATTTTATGACCTTTTTTTGCTAATCTATTAGCATATTCCAAAATTATTTTACTTCCGCCACATACTTTAGTCCATACCATTATATAAGTAATTTCTAATTTATCTTTCTCAATATTTTCAATTTTTTCTACTTTTTGTGGTTTAATTTCTTCTTTTGTTTCAAGTTCTATTTTTTCCCAATCATTAATAGTCATTTTTTTCTCCTTACAATTTATAACAAATATATTTACCATTTTTTAATAAAAAATCTTTAAAATTAATTTCATTGTAATCTTCTTCTAATAATTTATTAATTATTTGTGCTACCCCTCCGTGTGTTACAACTAATATATTTTCTTCCTTTTTTGCTTTTTTAAATATTTCCTTTAAAAAGCACTTTACTCTTTTCTCTAAATCTTCTATACTTTCTATTCCAAATTCTTTTATTCTTTCTTCATAATCTATAATACTTTTTTCGCCTTCTAATTTTCCAAAACTTCTTTCTATTATTCTATTATCTATTTCTATTTTATAATTTGGTACTACTATTTTTGCTGTTTCAATTGCTCTTTTTAATGGTGATACAAATACTTTATCAAATTTTATATTTTGTAATTCTTTTTTTGTTTCTTCTGCTTGTTTTTTTCCTTCTTCATTTAAACTAATATTATTTTGCCCTTGAAACCTTCCCTCTTTGTTATAGTCCGTTTCTCCGTGTCTCAAAACATATAATTTCATCTAATATTGCTCCTTTTAATAATTGCTTTCATTACTTCTTTACACATTGTTTGTAATAATCTCCAGTCTTTTGATACATTTTTAATTTTCCCTATAAATACTTCTTCTATCTTTAAATTCATATTTATTACATCTAGTAGTAAACCAATATCTACTCCATAATCTTTTTCTAAAGTTAATTTTTCAAATATATCTTTTCTTCCAGCTATCATACCACTTAAAGGTTGTCCATATTTTTTCATATTAGGAAATAATATTTCCAGTAATGGCTGTGCAACTAAAAAAGTAACTCTTCCGTGTTCTCTATCAAAGTCTGCTTTTACAAAATCAGCTTTCTTTTCTAATATTGGTTTTGCAAGTAATTCTACTACATTATCAACATAATCATTTATATCTCCATCTAGGAACACTAAGCACTCATTTTTTGCACTTTTTATTCCCTCTTCCATTGCATAACCTTTTCCTTGCTTATTACAAAAAATAACTTTTGCACCTTCTTTTTTAGCTATTTCTTCTGTTCTATCTGTACATAAGTTATTTACTACTATTATTTCATCTACACATTTATTTTTCTTACAAACATTTATTACAGTTGCAATATTTTCTTCCTCATTATAAGCTGGTATTATTACTGAAACCATTCTCATTACCTCTCTTTCGTTAACATAACTATTATATCAGTTTTACTTAAAAAAATCAATTAATTTTTTCTTAATGAATAAGTAATAGTATAATAGTGTATATTAAAAGCTGTTTTTAAATTTTTAAACAGTAATATTTTATTTTACCAATTTTACAACTTCTTCTATAGTCTCTTGTGGTGTTGATGCTCCTGCCATTACTCCTACTTTACTAAAAGTATTTATCAAATTTAAATCTAATTCTTTTGGCGACTCTATACATACACAATTTTTACAATATTTATTTCCTATTTCATATAATTTCTTAGTATTAGAACTATTTTTCCCACCAATTATAATCATATAATCTACTTTTTTAGCAATATCTTCTGTTTCTTTTTGCCTTAATTCTGTAGCATAACAAATTGTATTTTTTATAACTAATTTAATTTTTCTGTCATTGTTTTTTTCGAATTCTTCTTTTAATAAATTTTCTATTTCTCTAAATTTTTCTACACTATATGTTGTCTGTAAAATTACTAATAATTTTTTAATATTACTTTTATAAAACTCCTCAATTGCAGTTTTTACATCTTGTTTTTCTTCTATAACAGAAACATTATCACCACAAAAACTCAAAGTTCCTATATTTTCTGGGTGGTTTTTACTTCCTATTAAGAAAATATAATATCCTTTTTTTCTATATTCATCAGCAATTTTATGTATTTTTAAAACATTTGGGCAAGTAAAATCTTTAATATTTATTTTCATCTTTTTCGCTACTTTATACACATTTTTTTCTACTCCGTGTGCCCTAATTATAGCTCTTTCTTTTGCTTCTTTTATATTTTCTATAAATTCCATACCTTGATTTTTTAAATTATCTACTACTTGTTTATTATGTACAATTTCTCCTAAACAGAAAATAGTTTTTCCTTTTGATTTTTTTAATTCTTCTTTTGCTCCTTCAACAGCTCTTCTTACACCATAACAAAAGCCTGCACTTTTTCCTAATATTACTTCCATATATAACCACCTAAAACTTATTTTTTCCTATCTTCTACCATTTTAATAATTTCTTCTTTCAGTACTTCTACTATTTTTTCTTGTGGTACTTTTTTAATTATTTCACCTTTTTTAAAGATTAACCCCTCTTTTACTCCACCTGCTATTCCTATGTCTGCTTCTCTTGCTTCTCCTGGTCCGTTTACACTACACCCCATTACTGCAACTGTTATATCATCTTCAATTTTCTGTAAAAATTCTTCTACTTCTTTTGCAATTGGTATCAAATCAATTCTTGTTCTTCCACAAGTAGGGCAAGCAACTAATGTTGGTGATTTTTTATATAAATTACAATCTTTTAGAATTTCTTTTGCAACCTTTATTTCTTTTACTGGATCATCTGACAAAGAAACTCTTAAAGTATCCCCTATCCCATTTCTTAGCATATATCCAAGACCAATACTTGATTTAATAGTTCCACTAAACTCAGTCCCACTTTCTGTTATTCCTAAATGAAGTGGGCAATCAAATTCTTTTGATGCTTCCTCATATGCTTCAATACATAAATCTAAATTACTTGCTTTTAATGATAATATATAATCTTTAAAATCTAGCTCTTCTAATATATCTATATGTCTTTTAGCACTTTCCACCATTGCTTTTGCAGTTGGTTTACCATATTTTTCTAATAAGTCTTTTTCTAAGGAACCAGCATTTACCCCTATTCTTATTGGAATATGATGTTCTTTGCATTTATCAACAACTGCTTTTACTCTTTCTTTAGAACCAATATTTCCTGGGTTTATTCTTATTTTATCTACCCCAGACTTTATTGCTTCTAAAGCTAGTTTATAATCATAATGTATATCTGCAACTATTGGTATATGAATTTTTTCTTTAATATTTTTTATTGCTTTAGCATCTTCTAAATCTAAACAAGCAACCCTTATAATTTCACAACCCGCTTCTTCTAAATCTAATATTTGTTTTACTGTGCTTTCTACATCTTTTGTTTTTGTATTACACATTGATTGTATAACAACCTTATTTTGTCCGCCTATTCTAACATTTCCAACCATTACTTTTCTTGTTTTTATTCTTTCCATACTTTATTCCTTTTCTTATTTTATTTTTCTTTATTTAATCATATATTTTATTTTTAATCAAGAAAAAAAGAACATATTTGTCAAACCAAAAACAAATATGTTCATAATTTTTAATTTGCTGCTATATAATAACCAACACTTCTTTTGGTGATTAATATCTTTGGAGCTGATGTGTCTTTTTCTATTTTTTCTCTAATTCTTCTAACTGTAACATCAACAGTTCTTATATCTCCATAATATTCATAACCCCAAACTTTTTCTAGTAAAGTTTCTCTAGTTACTACTTGTTCTGGTTGAGATGCTAAGAATTTTAACACCTCAAATTCTCTTAAAGTTAAGTCTACTATTTGACCTCTTACCTTTACTTCAAATTTATCTAAATCTAATTCTAATTCTCCAACAACAATCTTCTTTGTTTCTTTTTGTTTATTCTGTTGTTCACTTCTATCTTTAACTTCTTGACCATTGTTTAATGTTGCATCTATTTTTCTTAGATTAGCTTTTACTCTTGCAACTAATTCTCTTACACTAAATGGTTTTGTAATATAATCATCTGCACCAAGTTCTAGCCCAACAATTTTATCAACTTCATTATCTTTTGCAGTAAGCATTAAAATTGGCACATTTAAAGAATTTTTTATTCTTTTACAAACTGATAAACCATCTAATTTTGGAAGCATTACATCTAATAAAATCAAGTCTGGTTTTTTCTCTAAAGCAATATCAACAGCAGTAATACCATCACTTGCTTCTATGGTTTTATACCCTTCCTTTTCTAAATTATAAACTAAAATATCTCTTATTGGTGCTTCATCATCAACTATTAAAATAGTTTTAGCATCATTTAATAATTCTTCATCCACAAAAATTCCGCCTTTCTTAGCTTAGCTTTATTTTTATAGTATATATATATCATAAAATTTTATGTAATACAAGTTTTTTAACAAATTCTTTTTAAGAAATTATTCCTCCACCTAAAACAATTCCATTTTCATCATAAAAAACAATAGATTGTCCTTTTGTAATTGCTCTTTGTGGCTCGTAAAATTCCACTTCTGCTACATTTTTTATAATCTTGACTTTTGCTTTTGATTCCGTTGCTCTATATCGAATTTTAGCAAAAGAAATAAATTCTTCACCTACTTCTACTTGGAAATTCAAATCTTTTGCAATTAATTTTTTACTATATAAATCTTCTTCCTTTCCAACAATTACTTCATTATTCTTGTAATCTAAATCTATAACATATAATGGGAATTTATAAGAAACGCCTAGTCCTTTTCTTTGCCCTATTGTATAATTTATAATTCCATTATGTTTTCCTAATATTTCTCCTGTTTTTAATTTAATATTTCCCTTTTTAGGTTTTTCTTTTAAATTTTCTAATAAAAATTTTTGATAATCGTTATTTTCTATAAAACATATTTCTTGACTATCTTTCTTTTTTGCAACTGATAGATTATTTTCTAAAGCGATTTTTCTTATCTCTTCTTTATTTTTATAATTTTCTAACGGAAAGATTATATTTTCTAACTCTTCTTTTTTTATTCCATATAAAAAATAGGTCTGGTCTTTTTTTTCTTCTTCTGATTTTCTCAATACATACTGATTATATTTATCTGAAAATTCTATTTTAGCATAATGACCTGTTGCTATGTATTTGCAACCTAATTCTTTTGCTTTTTCATAAAACAAGCCAAATTTCATTTTTTTATTACACTCTACACATGGATTTGGAGTTCTTGCTATCTTATATTCTTCTATAAATTTATTTACAACATAACACTTAAATTCTTTTCTAAAATCATATGTATAATGTGGTATTTTTAAAATATCACATATTTTTTTTACTTCTTTAACTGTTTCTTCTTCTTTTCCGTTTAAAATCATCGTACAGCCTATAACTTCATAACCTTTTTCTTTTAAAATTATAGCTGAAACTGTACTATCGACTCCCCCACTCATACCTAATAAAACTTTTTCCATATAAAACTCCTTAATCACCTATTGGTGCAAAATGGTCTGTTACAATTTCTCTATCACTTGTAAAATCTTTTACTTCCATCTCTAATAAATTTTTATATTCATTATATTTTTCTTCATTTATATTATTCTCACCATTTTTTAAACCTACTAATATTAGATTTTGCCTTGAACTATTTTCTAAATCTCTTACCTTAAATAATTTTACTTCAGGGAATACAGCTTTATATGTGGCATATTCATATTTAATAAAATCATCTTCTTTTCCTTCTAAGCTAGATATTATATTTGTAATAACAACTCCATTATCATTTAAAGCATTTTTTGCTTTATTTAATGCCTCATATGTGGTAAGCTCAAAAGGTGCATTTAAACCTTTAAATGCATCTATTAATATTGTATCATATTTATTTTTAGTATTATTTAAAAAACTCCTTCCATCTTGGGTGTATATTTTAAGTCTTGGGTTTTCTACATCTAAACTAAATTCTTCTATTGCAAGTTCTGTCATTTTACTATCTATTTCTACTACATCTATTGTTTTGTCTTGATATTTATTTAAATAATATGTAGGATATGTATATGCTGCACCACCTATCATTAAAGTAGATTTTGCGTCTTTATTATAATAATCAAATAAGTCATAATAATATAAATACGCTGCTCCCATTTCATTTGTTTCACTATTTATATATGACTCTAAACCTGTATCTACTTGCATTGTTTTATAATTAATTTCTCCTGTGGATACATTTTTTATCCATATTCTACTATATTCTGAATCTACATCTTGAATTATATCTGTATTATCTTTTTCAAAAATAACTTTTCCATAATAATTAAGCCCTAATAATGAAATCAAGCAAATTACCATACAAATACTATATTTCACGTTTTTATTTTCAAACATCATAAATGAAAGTAAAAATAAAATTATTGTTATTATAAGTATTATTGCTCTAACTCCTAAGTTTGGAATCAATAAAAAACCAGAGACAAATGTTCCAACAATACTTCCTATTGTTGATAATGATGATATTTTACCTGATGTTTTTCCTATTTCTTCGTGTTTTTTGTCCTCTAGTTTTACAGCAAATGGTGATACCATTGCTAATATAAAGCTTGGTATACCAAATACTATGCTTGAGCATATTATTGCAACAAGAACTAATTCATTTGTTATACTTGATAATGGTTTTACAAGTAATGTTTCTAGTATTGGTATTATACTTGTGAAAAATGCTCCAGCTAATAAAAATAATGATAATAAGTTTTTATCTTCTTTTTTATCTACTATTTTTCCACCAAGCCAATATCCAATACTCATACTTGTTAGCATAATTCCTATAATAGTTGTCCAAATCAAATTTGAACTTCCAACATATGGTGATAAAATTCTTGCTGCAACTAATTCTAATGCCATACCTAATGCTCCACATAAAAATACTGTTATCTTCATAATATATTTTTTCATAAGACTTTTCCTTTTCTATTTTTCTTCTAAATCTAATTTTATATGAACATCTTTTAATTGTTGTTCTTGTACTTTTGATGGTGCTTGCATAAGTAAATCTCTTGCTCTTTTATTTTTTGGAAATGCTATTACTTCTCTAATATTATTTGAATTTGCAATAAGCATTACCATTCTGTCTAAACCTGGTGCTGCACCTGCATGTGGTGGTGCACCATATTGAAATGCTTTATATAATGCTCCAAATCTATTTTTAACTTCTTCTTCACTATATCCTGCTATTTCAAAAGCTTTTACCATTATTTCTGGGTTATGATTTCTAACTGCTCCAGATGCCATTTCATATCCATTACATACTACGTCATATTGATATGCTAAAATATCTAATGGGTCTTTTTCTTCTAAAGCTTTTAAACCACCTTGTGGCATTGAAAATGGGTTATGGCTAAAATCTATTGTTCCTTCATCTGATAATTCATACATAGGAAAATCTACTATAAAGCAAAATCTATATGTGTCTTTTTCTAGTAAATCTAATCTGTTTCCAAGTTCTATTCTAATAAGCCCTGCTATTTTTTGTGCGTTCTTTAGTTCATCTCCTATAAAGAATATTGAATCACCATTTTTAAAGTTATATTCTTTTTCTAGTATTTCTTTCATTTCTTCTGTTATGAATTTTGATATTCCACCTGTTAAAGCATTTTCTTCACATTTTACCCATGCTAAACCTTTTGCTCCTACTTCTTCTGTTTTTGCAAAATCAGTCATCTTATCAAAGAATTTTCTTCCTTGTTTACTACCTTCAGGTACAATGATTGCTTTTACTGTTTTTCCTTCAAATGCTTTAAATTCTGATTTTTTAAATACTTTTGTTACATCTTGGATAATTAATGGATTTCTTAAGTCTGGTTTATCTATTCCGTATTTTTCCATAGCTTCTTTATATGGTATTCTAATAAAAGGACCTTCATCTACTTTCCAATTTGTAAACTTTTTAAATGTATATGGCACAACTTCTTCTATTATTTTAAATACATCTTCTTGGGTTGCAAAGCTCATTTCAAAGTCTAATTGGTAAAATTCCCCTGGTGCTCTATCTGCTCTAGGGTCTTCATCTCTAAA
>CALYBF010000042.1 GCA_944393755.1 uncultured Clostridia bacterium
AATTTAGAGAAGCTAATAGAAGAAGCGAAAAAACAAATAGAAGAAAAGAAATATGAACAAGAACTAAAAGAAAAAGGTTTTACAAATATAACAAAAATGATATTCGCATTTAAAGGTAAAGAATTCAGATTAGAAATATTATAAAAATTTAAAACTTATATGGAAATATTTGCATTTTGGAAAAAAATATGATACAATACAAAAGTAGTTTAAAGTAGACCGTTAAGGAGGAGCAAAAATGGAAATAGTAAAATGGATATTAATAGTAATATATTTAATAATATCACTTGCTTTAATAATATTAACATTAATACAATCAAAAGATGATGCGGGGTTATCATCAACAATAACAGGTTCATCTACAAATAACTTCTTTGAAAAAAATAAAGGTAAAACAAAAGAAGGAAAACAAAAAAGATGGACAGTTATATTATCAATTGTGTTTGCAATATTAACAATAGTTTTAGGAATTTTGTATATGGCATAAAAAATAAGGGCGGTTTATAAAACAAGCCCTTTTATTAGTAGTAAATAAAAAAGAAAGAAGGAAAAATTAAGAGAAATGGAAGAACAAGCGAAAAAGATTTTAGATTTAATGAGTGATGATGATTATGTCCCGATGAAAGCTAAGGAAATTGCAATGATAATGAGAGTACCAAAAAATGAATATCATCAGTTTTTAGAAGTAATCGGAAAATTAGAATTAGAGTTAAAGATTGAGAAAAATAGAAAAAATAGGTATAAATTAAGTGATAAAACTTATTATGAAGGATATTACAGGAAAAACCAAAAAGGCTTTGGTTTTGTAAGAATAGAAGATAGAGAAGATGAAATATATATATCAAAAGAGAATTCTCTAAATGCATTAAATGGAGACCATGTTTTAATAGAAATTATAGATGAAGAAAATAAAATTAAAAGTGCAGAAGGAAAAGTTGTAAGAATATTAAAACATGAAAAAGATACTTTTGTAGGAACATTTCAATATAATAAAAACTTTGGTTTTGTAATACCAGATGATAAAAATTTTGGAACAGATATATTTATCTCAAAAAAGAATTTTGGAAAAGCAAGAAACAACCATAAAGTTTTAGTGAAAATAATTAAATATCCAGAAAGAGGTAAAAAAGCAGAAGGGAAAATAATAGAAGTATTAGGTAATGTAAATGAAGCAGGAGTTGATATGTTATCAATAATAAAAGAGCATAATCTTCCTGCAAGATTTCCTGAAAAAGTTGTAGAAGAAGCTAAAAAATGTGGAGATAAAGTTTCCGAAAAAGATATTGAAAATAGAAGAGATTTTAGAAATAAAAATATATTTACAATAGACGGTGAAGATGCAAAAGACTTAGATGATGCTGTAAGAGTAGAAAAATTAGAAAACGGAAATTATAAATTAGAAGTACATATTGCAGATGTAAGTAACTATGTAAAAGAAAATAGTTTGTTAGATAGTGAAGCACTAATAAGAGGAACAAGTATATATATGTTAGGTAGAGTAATACCAATGCTTCCAAGAGAACTATCAAATGGAATATGTAGTTTAAACCAAGGTGAAGATAGACTTACACTTTCTTGTATAATGGAAATAGATAAAAATGGAAATGTAATATCTTCTGATGTATGCAAGGGTGTTATTTGTGTAACAAAAAGGATGAGTTACAAAGATGTACAAAAAATATTAGACGGAAATGATAAAGAAATATTAGAAAAATATAAATCATATATAGAAGATTTTAAACTAATGGAAGAACTTGCACATATATTAAAACAAAGAAGATTAGAAAATGGATATTTAAATCTAGACTTGCCAGAAACAAAAATAGAATTAGACATTGACGGAAAAGTTGTTAATATTGGAAAATATGAAACAACATTTGCAAATGAAATAATAGAACATTTTATGCTAACAGCAAATGAAACAATCGCAGAAAAGTTTTATTGGTTACAAGCACCTTTTATTTACCGTGTACATGAAGAACCAGATTTAGAGAAAGTAAAAGAATTAAATAAATTTTTATTTAATTATGGGCTAAAAATAAAAGCATCTAAAGACAATATTTATCCAAAAGAATTTGCTAAAATATTAGATGAAATAAAAGGTAAAGAAGAGGAAAGAGTAATTTCTACACTAATATTAAGAACACTTAAGCTTGCAAAATATGATTATGAAAATAAAGGACATTTTGGTATTGCAAGTAAGTTCTATTGTCATTTCACATCACCAATTAGAAGATATCCAGATCTTTTCATACATAGAGTAATTTCAAAATATTTGGAAAATAATTATGTATTAGATGATGAAGAATATAATTTATTAGAAAAACAAGCAGAAGATAGAAGTGTTAAATCATCAGAAAGAGAGAAAATTGCAACTGAAGTAGAAAGAGAAGCTTTAAAAATGAAAATGGCAGAATACTTGGAAGAAAGAATTGGTGAAGAATATGATGCAATTATATCTTCTATAACATCTTTTGGAGTTTTTGCAGAACTTGAAAACACAATAGAAGGTTTAATTAGATTTGAAAATTTAGGTGATGAATATTTCATATATGATGAAGAAAGAAAAATAATAATTGGTGAAATAACAAATAAAACTTATAAAATAGGAGATAAAATAAGAATACGAGTAATACGTGCAAGTAAAGAATTAAAAGAAATTGATTTTGAGTTAGTAAAATAAATATATATATTTTCCTAAAAAAGTGGAAGGATAAACAATGCAAGTAAAAGATATGATAGAAAGACTAGAAGAATTAAAAGATGAACTTAGTTATTTCCAAAACATTGCAATTGAAGGTGAGGTAAGTATTAAAAACAAAGAGTTTTTTTCTGGAATAGATTGGCATACAGATGATGAAATTGATTATGCCAAGAAAATTATTCCAGAACTAGAAGCCGAAATTACAGAATTGGAGGATAAAATCACACTTGCTAAAATCTTAAAAATGCTTTAAAGGAAAACAGGGAGGAGTTTAATTACTCTTCCTTTTTTATAGAAAAAATTATTTTTTAATATAGTAATTATTTAATGAAAAAACGTTCTGATTCTGGATATAGTTATTTTTCTTGGGACAAGATTGAAGAAACAGTTCTCAAGTACTTTGTCAAGCAAATGCAACAAGATTTTAAAAATCTATTGAACTGCAAGAGTTAGCATAGAAAAGTAGCAGAAAAATATTCTGCTACTTTTTTTATGTGTAAAATTCTAAAACTTGAGGTTCAAATTTGTCACCTCAAGTTTCAAAAAAATAATTATGAAGAAAGAAGGTAAAATAAATTTAACTTAGTTGTCATAATATAGAGCAATTAAGTTGTATGAGGCATAGCCTTGTATATTTCCTTATCTTAAGTAAAAAGAATTACTAAATTAAAAAATATAAAAACAATAACTGAAAAACAAATAACAACAATACCGCCTGTTTTATTATTATTTTCTTTAATTTCATAAAAACCATAATAAATTGTTTTAATTAAAACATATAAACTAATTAAAATAAATAATAAATCATAAATAAATTTTTGCAAAATAAACACCTCTTTTAAGTTTCATTAATTAACATACCAGATTTTACTGAAGTTTCTACATTAACATCAAAAAATGCATTTTTATAACTTTCTTCCCAATCATAATCTACAAAATCAGTGTTAGTAAAAAAATTCTTAGTTGCAAAAATACCAAGTCCATTTATATCTGATTTAAAATCTTTAGAAGATTTGTATAGGTAATCTAAAAGTATAGATTTTAAATAAGAATTACAAGAATCAGAAATAACATTTAAACTGTTGGGGTCTAAATATTTAGAATTATCTGTCATAGAATAGATTTGGGCAGTAAATTCACAATTTATCTTTATAAATGGTGAAGAACTAGAAGTATCTATTTTTATATTTGTAGAACTTTTTGGTGTAACATAAATATCTAAATAATTATTTTCACTTAATGGGTCTGGTATAGAAATAAGGAATCTATCAACCTTATTTCTAACACTTAAAAAAGCCGTTGTTTCAATTGCAGAGAGTTCACCTACTAATTTGTCATCTTTAAAAACAGCAACACCTATATTTTCTACTTTATTTTCACCTTCTACAGAAGAATCATTTGCCTTTATATCAAAATCTTGTTTTGAATTAGTATATGCACTTGTATCAGAATTATCTTTGTTGATTCCTCCGAAGTATTGCATAAGGTTCACAAGTCTTACAAATTAAACTATTAAAAAAATCACCAATTGTAGCATTAGGAATATGACCTACATATTTGCTAGACTCTGCTAAAAGTTCATAATAATTAGAAAGTAAGTTCTCAATTTCAGGTTTAATTTGTTCCATATAATATCTAGCATTACATTTACTAATAATAATATTTGCAGAAGGGCGAACTTGGGTATCATTTATTAAAGTGTATATTTCATCTGAAATACCATTTTTAGCAATTTCTTCAGAAAAAATAATAACTTTACAATGAGATAAATTAAGTTGCCTTCCTTGATATCCATTAATTAAATTAATGGCATTACTAATAGAAGAAGCGGTAACAGTATTAATAATAGGGCTTACTTTTTCACTGCTACTAGATTCAGGAGGGATAGGCTTTGTAAAGTGAAAACTAACTTCAATTTTATCATTATCAGAAACATCTACTCCAATTGCTAAAACATATGTTAAATTATCTATATTTAAAGAAGAATAAGAGCTAGAAAATGCAGAAATGATAACTAAAATAATTATAAAAATAAAAATATTTCTTATCCACTTAACCATTTAAAAGCTCCTTTCTATTATTAAAAGTATTATTTAAATTATTATTATTTATTTGCTTCTTTTTAGCCATATTTGCAAAAATAAGTATTCCAAGCCCTAAAATTAAAACAATACCAATTACTAATTTAGGGTAAATTTTAGTTTCAAAAGCTTGTGAAATTGCTAAATTTTTAGGAAGTATAGCAATTGCTAAAATTAGAATAGCAAAAACATCTATTAAAGGTCTATTATTGCTTATTTTAGTTATTTTCTGAAAAATATTTATAGAAAATTTACAAACAATATTTAAATAACAAGCAAAAACTAATATCCAAACAAGTAAAAATACAGACTCTAGCCTTTGGAAAAATGTTCCAAATTCTATATATCTAGTTGCAGTATAGAGTGGAGATATCTCGCTTACATCTGTAAAAAATGTAAATATAAATAAAAGTGTAGCTATAGTAAAAATTAAATATAAGCTAGTAGCTAGAATAGAGATTATAGATATTTTTTTAAAACTCTTCTCATCTTTTAAAAGTGGAGGTAAGAAATATAAATAAGCAATACCGCCAAAACAAGCAATGTTTGAGATACCTAAAACAAAAGTATTAAAAAAACCTTCACCTAATATTGGAAAAATTCTTTCTGGTACAAATTTTGTTATATTTGTAAAAAACAAAAATATTACACTAAATAAAGCAATTGGAACAATAATTACATTTGTTTTTATTGCACTATTAGAATTTATTTTGTTAACAATTACAAGTGAGATGACAAACAAAAAGATAATAAATCTAATATCTGTCATAGGAAAATATAAAATTTGAATACTTTCACAAAAGTTTCTAAGAATTATGCTAGAACTTATTATAAAATAACTAATAAAAATAAAACCAATAATATTTTTAAAAACTTTTCCGCCTATAGTCTCAGAAATATCTATAATGTCCATAGAAGGAAAATTCTTAAATAATTTATATATTAAGTAGGAAATAAAAACAGCAATAATGCTTACATATATTAAATTTAAAATACTAGAAGATTTGTAGTTACTTAATATATCTGTAGGCATTGCAAGAACTGTATGTGCTATTACTATTGTTAAAATAAGCATAATAGCTTCTATTGTACCTATTTTGTTATTAGACATATATATCACCTCTTTTTGTGAAGTTTTGGGTTATACTTCCATTTCATAGAAATTTTATCTTGAGAGTCCTCTTTTTTAGTTTCCATATATGGTGGTCTTTTTTCTCTTTTCCAAATTGGTTCTAATAAATATCCATTTCCTTTAGAATCTATAGCAGGTGCAATTGGAGATGTAAATGATACTCCAAAAGATGTAAGACTGCAAAGTATAGATATATAACAAAAAAGTCCGATACCTATTCCTAAAAAACCTGCCATAAAACCTAATAATATAAACAAAAATCTAAAATATCTTAAATGGAAACCAAAAGAAAAATCAGGAATAGCAAATGAAGCAATACCTGTAATTGCAACTATAATAATAAGAATAGGACTTACAATACCTGCACTTACAGCAGCTTGCCCTAATACTAATGCACCAACAATTCCTATTGTTGGACCAATAGGAGAAGGTACTCTTAAACCAGCTTCACGTATTAATTCAAAAGAAATTTCCATAAGTAGTATTTCTGCTATAATTGGAAAAGGCACACTTGCTCTAGATGCTAAAATAGAATATAAAAGGCTAGTTGGAAGTATCTCTTGGTGAAAACTTGTTATTGCAACATAAAGCCCGAGGAAGTAATAATGTTATAAAACTTGCTAAAACTCTTAAAACTCTTAAGAAATTACCAAAATTAACTTTTAAATTACTGTCTTCTGATGATGTAAGAAAATCACCTATAACAGCAGGCATAATTATTGCATATGGAGTTCCATTAACTATTACTAAAACTCTACCAGAAAGCAAATATTTACAAGCTTTATCAGGTCTTTCGGTTGATAAAACTTCTGGTATTCCTAAAATATTAGAATCAACAATTAATTGTTCTAATTCACCAGCAGAAAGAAGAGAGTCAATTTCTAAATTATTTAATCTATATTTAACTTCATTTATTAAATCTTCATTTGTAATATTTTGCATATAACAAACAGCGCATTTTGTTTTAGTGATTTTACCAACATCAACATTTTCTATAATAAGATTTTCATTATTAATAATTCTTCTAATTAATGAGGTATTTGTACGTATGTTTTCAACAAAAGCTTCGTGTGGTCCTTTTATTATGATTTCATTATTAGGCTTATCAACACTTCTTTGCTTAAAGCCTTTTAGTTCTATATCAAAAGCAATATTAATAGTATCAACAAATAAAGCACAATTACCAGAATTAATTCCAGAAATTGCTTCTTCAAAAGTAGACACTTGTTTAACTGAGTTTTGTGGAATTAAAGAATTCATTAAGTAATTTGCTAAATTAAATTTTTTAACTTTTTTAACAGTAATGTTATTTGTTATAGCTTGTGATACAACTTTATTTTGTGGACCTTCATATAAATTTGATTTGTTTTTTAACATTAAAGGTTTAATAATAAAATCGTTCATTATTTTAGAATCTACCATACCATCAATATATAAAATAAATGATTCATATTGTTTTCCACGAATATTTATTATAAAGCTTCTAAGCACAATATCACTGTTAATTAATGTGTTATATTTTGTTTGCATATATTCTTTATTTACTTTTATACTTGGAAAAATCTTTTTAGGGTTTTCATTTTCTTTATCAGTATTTTTAACAGAATTATTTGAAATACTAAAATTATATTCTATTTCTGGCTTATAAGAAAATAAATTATTAAAAACATCTTTTAAACTCATAATTTTCTCCTAAAATATTATTTCCTAAAAAAGGAAATTGCTTATAAATATATAATTATAAATGTTTTAAATAGTATAACTAAAAATTATAAAAAATATACTGGTTTTAAATATAAAAAAATGTTATAATATAAAAGATTAGTATAAATTAAGGAGTTTTTTATGAAGAGTAGATTTGCAAGTTTTATAATGATAGTTGTTATGATTTTAATAATTTGTGCTTTGATTTTACTTGGTGTGATTTTTTTTGAAGAGATAAATGGAGAAGAAACAGCAAGTGTTCCACAAGATTTTGTTGGTAATTACACAAGTAATGATGATACAGTAGATTTAGAAAGTATAAAAACACCACAAGTTATAGAAAATAACCCTTTAGATAGTATTGAAAGTAGTGGTAATAACAATGTAAATGTAGATTATAGTAATGTTACAATTGATAAATATTTTTATAATCAATTAGAAGAACCTTCTAAAACAATTTATAAAGCATTAGAAACAAATAAACAAAATATGATAACTGGTACATATAAAATAGAATTTGGAAATACTTTTTCTGATATATTAGATAGTGCAAATGGGCAAAATGAACTTGGCAATTATTACCAATCAGCTATAGAAGCATATACTTATGATAACCCTGATGTTTTTTATTTAAGTCCAAGCAAGATGTATCTAAATATAGAAACAACAACTTTTGGTTCTAGTACAACATATAATGTTTTTATAAATAATGGAAGTGATGCTAATTATTTTACAGATGAATTTTCAAGCGAAGCTCAAGTAAGAAGTGCAATTAATAGTATAGAGCAAGTAAAAAACAGTTTAGTATCTAGGAGAACAGGAAATATTTATGAAGATATTAAAATGGTTCACGATTATTTAGTTGATAATATAGAATATGATACAAGTTTGTCTAAAAATAATATTTATGATGTATATGGTGCTTTAATAAATAAAGTTGCTGTTTGTGAAGGTTATGCTAGATCATTTAAATATATTTTAGATGAAATGGGTATACCTTGTGTATTGGTTATTGGTACTGGTACAAATTCAAGAGGTGAAACTGAAAGACATGCTTGGAATTATGTAGAAATAAATAGTAATTGGTATGCTGTAGACTGTACTTGGGATGACCCTGTAGTTGTGGGTGGTGGTAATTTACCACAAAGTTCTAAATATAAATACTTCTTAAAAGGTGCAAATGAATTTAACCAAGACCATATAGCTAGTGGTCAGTTTACAGAAGGAGGAAAGGTTTTTACTTATCCTAGTTTAAGTAGTAGTTCATATTAAAATAAGAAAAATACGATTTATAACCTAAATAAGAAAAAAATATTCGTAAAATTGGTATAAAATATTGAATTCTCGGATAATATATTATATAATATATAAAAAATTAAAGGAGAGAAAATATGTTATACCAATTTTCATTTAAAAATTTTAAATCATATAGAGAAAAAACAATATTTGATATGAGGGCAGAAAATATAAATGAGTTTAACGAAAGTATATTAATAGATAAAAATGGAGAAAAATTATTACCAGTATCTGTAATATATGGACCAAATGCAGGAGGAAAATCAGGATTATTAGAAGCATTAGTGTGTATGATATCACTCATATTAAAACCTAGAATAATTTTAAGAAATGAAATAAAAATGAAAATGGAAAGAACTTTTGCTATATATGATAACATTGTAGGGTTTAAATTAGATGATACATCACTAAATAAACCAACAGAATTCGAAATATTTTTCACAACAGAAGAAGCAGAATATAAATATAATATATCTATATTAAATAATGTAATAATAGAAGAAAATTTATATAAAAAGACATTTAAAGGGAAAAAACCAGCAAAGATATTTGAAAGGAATAAAAGTAAAATTTCTTTAGGTGAAATATTAAAAAAATCAAATGTTAGTATAAACGTAAATGAGAATATGCCATTTTTAACTTTCTTGTCTATAACTAACGATATCGAGGTAATAAATGATGTGATTAATTGGTTCGAAAACACAACCGCAATAAATTATGCAAAAGACTATTTGGAAAGACATATTGTATTTTATGATGACAAGACAAAAGATTTATTTTTAGAATTAATTAATAGTATGGATATAGATATATGTGATTATAGAATAGAAGAAAAAGAAGAAGGAAAAAGAATAAATGTATTTACAAAACATAAGAATAACAATAAAGAATATGAGTTAGAATTTGCAGAAGAGTCAGAAGGAACTAGAAAATTGTTTAGTGTATTACCAAATATAATAGATGCTATGTTAAAGGGTGGTCTTGTAATTATTGATGAATTAGATGCAAAATTACACCCCAAATTATTAAAATATATTATTATGATATTTAAAGAAAGAAAATTAAATATAAAAAATGCTCAACTTATATTTACATCACAAGATTTAACAACAATGAACAACCAAGTTTTTAGAAGAGATGAAATATGGTTTGCTTGTAAAAATGATAATAAAGAAAGTGAAATATATTCTTTATATGAAATTAGAGATGAAAATAATGAACATATAAGAGCAAATGCAAGTTTTAGTAAACAATATTTAGCAGGGAAATATGGAGCAGATCCATATTTGGATAATATGTTAAAATGGAAGTGATAGTATGTCTAAAAAACCAACTAAAAAAAGTGATGAAAATAAAACATGGATAAGTAAAAGAAAAAATAGATATATTAAAAGTAGTTTAGAATATTATCTAATAATTTGTGAAGGAACAAAAACAGAGCCAAATTATTTTAATGAAATAAAAGAAAAAATGTCAGATAATAATAAAAATAAAATTACAATAGAAATAGTAGGTATTGGTAAGGGAACAACAAATTTACTAGAATATGCTAAAAAGAAAGTACAAAAATCAACTAACTATATAAGTAATGTATGGTTAATTTATGATAAGGACGATTTTTCAAATGAAAGTTTTAATAAAGTAGAAGAAGAGTGTAAAAAATTAACAAAGAAGAACAAACTATATATAATGCAATATGGTCAAATGAAAGTATATAAACTTGGATATTATTACACTTCATAAGGTTTGATATACCAATGTCAAGAAAAGATTGCATAAAAAAGATTAATCAAAATTTTAAACAAAATAAGATTGGGGAATATAAGAAAAATAGTTCAAATTTGTATGAAAAATTACAACCATATTTAGATGTAGCTATAGAAAATGCAAAGTGGTTAGATAAGAAAAACAAAAACAGTAAACCTTCAGATAGTAACCCTGGTACTAAGGTTTATAAATTAATAGAAATTTTAAATAAATATATAAAAGATAAGAACTAAGCAAAAACTTAGTTCTTAAATTTATAATATAATACAAATAAGTCCACCACTTCCTTCGTTTACAATTCTTTCTAATGTTTCTTGTAATTTTATTTGAGCATCTTCTGGCATTTTAGCAAGTTTAGTTTGTAAGCC
>CALYBF010000043.1 GCA_944393755.1 uncultured Clostridia bacterium
AATATTTGTGTTCCTTTTATTTTATATAATATATCTACTTCTAACACTTTATTATTTCTAGTTCTAAATTCTGTATTGCATAATTCTAATTCATCTGTTCTTACAAAAAAATTATAATTTATATAGATAAATCTTACTGCTTCTTCTTTATCGAGCATTATTTCTTTAAAAATTTTGTCGTGTAATTTATCTATATATGTTTTACTTTTCTTATTTTCTTCTTCAATCTTTTCTAAAATCTTTAATAATTCTTCTTTTCTATCTGGATCTTTTAAATACTTTTTTAATTTTTCATCTGTTTTTTTATCCATTTGTAGCATATACCTCCTTAAAATTAATATATTTATATTTATTTGTCAATGTTTTTTATATGGTAAAATAGTTATAAAAAAACTAAAAACCTTTTCTTTTCTCTTTTTCTCTTTATTTTTTGAAGTTTTTCGAAATAAAAATTGATTAAAATTTATAATACAATGCAAAAACTGTTGACATATTATCATAATACTAATATTCCGTCAAGTATTTTTACAAAAAATTACAAAAAATCGTTCGGCAAAATTCGACAAAAGCCAAAAATTATGCTTATAAAAAGTTAGTTTTTATTTTTTCCATTACATTTTTATCGGCAGAGGGTGTCCTAAAATAGGACACCCTCTCTATTTAACTACTATATTATATATTCTTCCTGGTACATAAATATCTTTTACAACATTGTTGTTTTCGTGTAATTTTATTACTCTTTCATCATTTTTTATGATATCTAGCATTTCTTTATCAGATATTTCTGTACTAACAGTAACACAGAATTTTAACTTTCCATTTAATTGTACTGGAATATCTTTAGTTCCACCTGCTAATTCTTTTTGGGAAACCTTTGGCCAGTTTTCATTATAAACAAAACCTGTTTTACCTAATTTTTCCCACTCTTCTTCTGCAAAATGTGGTGCAAGTGGTGCAAGTAATATAATTAATGTATCTACTGTATCTTTTAAAACCTTTTTGTTTACATTTTCTTCTTTCATATAATCAGAAATTGCATTAGATAATTCCATACTTCTAGCAATAGCAGTATTAAACCTAAAATCTTCAATATTTTCTGTCATTAGTTTTATTGAATTACTTTTAATTCTTAGCAATTCTTTTTCTTTACTTCCAATTTCTTCGCTATCATTTGCATTTTTATAAACTTCATTAAAGTTTTGCACTAAATTTTCTACTCTTGTAAAATATTTAGACATTGCTTCAATACCTTTTTCATCCCAAGGACCACCTTGTTTATAATCAAAACCAAACATAATGTACATCCTAAATACGTCTGAACCATATTTATCAATATACTCTTCTGGTGCTACTGTATTTCCTTTACTTTTACTCATTTTATTACCGTCTGGTCCTAGAATCATACCTTGATGTACTAATCTTGTAAAAGGTTCATCAAAACTTAAATATCCTAAATCTCTTAAAGCTTTTGTCATAAATCTTGCATATATTAGGTGCATAGCTGCGTGTTCTTTTCCACCAACATATACATCTACAGGATCCATTTTATCTACTATTTCTTTATTAAATGCTTCTTTATCATTTTTAGCATCTGGATATCTTAAATAATACCAAGATGAACATACAAAAGTATCTAAAGTGTCCGCTTCTCTTGTAGCTTTTCCACCACATTTAGGACAAGTACAATTCATAAATTCTTTTGATTTTTTAAGTGGTGATTCTCCATCTGGTTTGAACTCTACATCATATGGTAATAATACTGGTAAATCTTCTTCTGGAACTGGTACTATTCCACATTTATCACAATAGATAATTGGAATAGGCGCACCCCAATATCTTTGTCTTGATACTAACCAGTCTTTTAATCTATAATTAATAGTTTTCTTTCCTTTACCTTCTTTTTGTAAATCTTCTGTTATTTTAATTTTAGCATCTTCAGATGTTAAATCATTATATTTCCCACTATTTATTAAAATACCTTTTTCAGTAAATGGTAATTTTGTTTCTTCTTCATTTTTAGATTTTACAACTTCTTTTATTGGTAATTTATATTTACTAGCAAACTCATAGTCTCTTTCATCATGTGCTGGTACTGCCATAACAGCTCCTGTTCCATAATCTTCTAGAACATAATCTGCTATCCAAATTGGAACTTTTTCTCCATTTATTGGGTTTATTGCATAACCACCTGTAAATACACCTGTTTTTTCTTTATCTACTGCTAATCTTTCTATTTCACTTAATTTAGATGCTTTATCTATATAATCTTCTACATCTTTTTTATATTCATCAGTTGTTATTTTTTGTACTAATTTACTTTCAGGTGCTAAAACAACATAAGTTACACCATTTAATGTATCTGGTCTTGTTGTAAATACTGTTATTTTTTCTCCAGATGTTGTTTCAAATATAATTTCACTACCTTCAGATTTTCCTATCCAGTTTGTTTGTACTTTTTTAGTTGACTCTGGCCAATCTAATTTGTCTAAGTCTTGTAATAATTCTTCTGCATAATCTGTTATTTTGAAAAACCATTGTGCTAATTTTTTTCTTTTTATTTCAGAACCACATCTTTCACAAGTTCCATTTACTACTTGCTCATTTGCTAAAACTGTTTTACAACTATCACACCAGTTAACAGGTGCTTCTTTTTTATACGCAAGCCCTGCTTTATATAATTTTAAGAATATCCATTGTGTCCATTTATAATAATTTGGCATACAAGTTTCTAGTGTATAGTCCCAGTCATAACTTGCACCCATTTCTTCTAATTGTTTTCTCATTGCTGATATATTTTTTAACGTTGAATCTTCTGGGTGTATTCCTGTTTTTATAGCATAATTTTCTGCAGGAAGCCCAAATGCATCAAACCCCATTGGATGAAACACATTATATCCTTGCATTTTCTTGAATCTTGCAAAAGAATCTGCTGGTGCATAATTAAACCAATGACCTAGATGTAATTTTGCTCCAGAAGGATATGAAAACATTTCTAGACAATATAATTTTTCTTTTTTACTGTTTTCATCAAATTTATATACATTATTTTCTTTCCATTTTTTTTGCCATTTTTCATCTACTTTTTTTGAATATTCCATAAATAGTCAACTCCTACTTTTAAATTTCTACGTATATATTTATCACAAAACAACATTTTTGTCAACAAGAATTTTAGCTTAAATAGGCTAGTTCCAAGCTCTAAAACAAATATTATGGTATTTCATATTACTTGTTACTTATTATGGCTATTATAATATTAGCTTTAATAATTACATTAATTCTTAAAAATAGGAAAAGTAAAAATAAGTAATTATAAAAAAACAACATATAAATATCAAATAAATTATATGTTGTTTTTTATTTTATCTTTCTTCAAATTCATCTATAATATCTTTTTAATTTTAAACTTTGATTTTCTCTTATTTTTTCCCTAGATGTTGAACTAATTTCTCAATTATATCTTTATCTTCTTTAGCTAAGCTTAGAATATTATCTATCAGTTTTTTGTCTTTATTTTGTATTCTATAATCAACTAAACCTTTAAAAATACAATTAACATCTACATCTAATATATTACAAATATCAACTATTGTGTGAACTACCCATTGTCTAAAGCCAATGGGATTGCGGTTGCCTATATTTCAACACTCATACCTGATTTTCCAAGCTCTATTAAACTTACAAAATTAACAGAGTGGTCTAGTTTTTCTGCTAATTGCTCTTGTGTCATTCCTTTTGCTAATCTTAATGATTTTACATTATTTCCAATTGTTTGTAATAATTCTTGTTTTCTATTACTCTTTTTCATAGTTTTTTACTCCTTTTGTGATAGTATAACAGTGCTACTTGAATTTATTAACAGAATATTTAGTGAATTATTCACTAGTTACTTGAAATAATAAAATATTATTGGTAAAATGTTTTTACAAAGATAGTAGAAAAATTTTGTTAGGAGGTGAAAATTTTAGATAAAATAAGCACATAACCTATCTTTTCTATTTAATGAAATACAGAAAAAATATTATTTTTAAAATTTGGAAGGAGAAATTAAAAATGGAAAAAGAAGTAGAAACAAACTCAAGTCAAAACAATACAGTTAAAAGCCCTATTTATAAAAAATGGTGGTTTATTGTAGGAATATTATTAATTATAGCAGTTATTGTTGGTATAATAGTAAATTCTGTAAATAGTAAAATTGATTGGTCAGAAATTGAACTAGGAGAATATATCCCAAAACCAGATAAAACAAATGGTGAAATTACTACAAACACAAGTAGTTTAGCAATGATTGATATTAAAAAAATCTCTAAAAAAGAATATAAAGATTACGTCCAAAAATGTATTGATAGTGGATATACTTTAGATGTCGCAAATAAAAATTGGGATACTTCCTATTATGCATTTAATAGCGAAGGTTATTCTCTTAGCATTACATATAGTGAATATAGTAAAGAAATGAGTATTACTTTAAGAACACCAGAAACAGATTCAATGAAAGAAATTGAGTGGCCAACAACTGGTTTAGGAGCAATATTACCTGTACCAAAATCAAATTTAGGTGATATTTCTTGGAATAATAGTACAACTTTTATTGTTCATCTTGGAAATACAACAATTGATGATTTTAATGAATATGTAAAATCTTGTGAAGCTATAGGCTTTACTAATGATTATAGTAAAAGTGATGAATCTTTTACTGCATATAATGAACAAGGATATAAATTACATTTAATGTATCTTGGTGCAAATGTAATTGAAATTTCATTAGAAGCACCTGAAGAAAATAATCAAGAACCTTCTTCTACCACTGAGCCTACTACTCCTGAAACTACTGAACCAGAACCAACTACAGACACTCCAGTAGCAAGTAATAGTGGTATGAGTGATGATTTTAAAGCTGCAATGGACTCTTACGAAAGTTTTATGAACGAATATATTGATTTTATGAAAAAATATAGTCAAAACCCTACTGACATGACATTAATATCACAGTATTCTTCAATGATGCAAAAATATGCAGAACAAGTAGAAGCATTTAATAACTGGAATTCTTCTGATATGACAACTGAAGAAGCCTCATACTATCTTGAAGTACAAACTAGAGTTAATCAAAAATTATTAGAAATAAATAGCTAGAAATAAAAATTTGGAGGTTTAACAATGGAAAAAGAAAATAAATTAAAAATTATTTTAAAAAGTGTAATAGTAATTGCTTGTTTAATAGCATTAATTTGTTTAATATTACCTTACCAATCATCTATTGATGAATATAAAGAATATTTACAAGAAAACCCAGATACAATGAACGTAAAAGAAGTAGATTTAACTAATGAAGATGCAATAAACATTTCTATACTTGAAAATTTTAAAGTATATTCATATGCTATGAATAATAGTAGTAACAATTCTTGGATGACTGTAGAAGCAACTATAAATTTTGTACTAACTATTATATTAATAGCTTCTATAATATTAATCATTTTATTTACTTTATTAAATAAAAAAATTGTAAGCATTATATTTAGTATATTACTATTAGGAAGTTCTCTACTTATGAATTATGATATTGTATCACGTGGAGTAATTCCTTCATCTAGATATACTTATGGTATTTCATATTACTTGTTACCTATTATGGCTATTATAATGTTAGCTTCAATAATTACATTAATGGTTAAAAATAAAAAAAGTAAAAATAAGTAAAAAATAAGTAATTATAAAAAAACAACATATAAATATCAAATAAATTATATGTTGTTTTTTATTTTATCTTTCTTCAATTTCATCTGTTTTAGACGGTATTCTTTGTTTAGGTCTTAAGCCTGAATATACATCTTTAATATTATATCCCCTAATAATTCTCTTTTTTACTTTTCTATCTTTTTTCCTACGTGATTGTCTTAATTTTTCACATTGTCCAATTTCGTTATGTTCTATCAAATATTGTTCTAATTCATCTAATCTTTGTTCTAGTAATTCTCTTGGATTGATTTTTTACGTTTCTTCTATACCAAGTACATCAACATCATCTTCTTGTGATACACCAGTTACTCTAAAAACAAATGGTGGTAATAAAAATTCATTTTCGTATTTTCCATCTTCACATACCACGCCTAAATTTTCTATTATATCTATTGGAATAGCTTGTTCTTCCTTCTTTAATATTCTTTTATATAATACTGGTTTTTCCCCCTCTGATTCTCGATCTACTAAAACTCCACCAGATGTTCCAAATGATGTAAAACCTTCATAAATATTTTGAGCTCCAACAGTTTTATCTTTATTCACTCCTAAACCTAATCTATATAACATTAAATCATATTTCCTTGGTGGTAATTTTTCTTGTGCCTCTATAAATCTCCTAATTATCTTAGCAATATCTATTACAATATCTGTAATCTTAAAAGAACTATCTACACTATTTAAGTAATTAGAAATTTCATCAAAATTTCCTCTCATTAATGAATTTATTAGAAAATAAAATTTAGGCTCTTTCATTTTATAAAATACAAGTGCATTTACTAATTCATCATTTAAGAAAATATCATGTTCATATAGACTCATTATTAAATAATTTTGAAGCCCTCTATCATAACCCGCTTCAGAGAAATCTAAATATGGTTCTTCATTATCTTCTCTTTTTCTCATAGCTAATTCTAATAATCTTTTAATTATTATATCTGGTTCTCTTAATGGCTTATTATCTATTAATAATTGATTTATTGTTGAAATATTTGCTGTTTCATTTTCACCATTAGGTCCGTCTATTTTTATTTCTTTTTTTGACGTTGTTTCTAACGTTATACTAACATCAGAAGAATTTAAAGATTTTTCTTTTTCTGCTAATGCTAAATTAAGTTTGATTTTTTCTAATGCTTTATTAATTCCTTCATAATCAAACTTTTTAAATGGTATTATTATATTTCTTCCATCTCTTGTATTAATTACAAAAATTCTTCTATTTTTACCTAAACCCATAAACCTTATCATAAAATCTTTTGAACTACAATATTTTAATTCTTCATTAACATTTGAATCATAAAATTGCTGGTCATCTGTAGTAAATTTACTTAAAAATGGTATTTTAAACATATTTTTCTCCGTTCCTAATAATTACTTTTTATTTATAGAAAAATCGTATGATTTAAACTCATACGATATTATTCTTATTATTCATCTGTTCCTGTTCCATCAAATGGAATAAATTTATTAACAACACTTTCTGTTCCAATTTCATCTGCTCTAAACATTTTGTATGATGTGTTTATTTTATTTTCTACTAATTGTTCTACTTCTTCTTGTGATGCATGTTCTGCTAAAACTAATTCACTAATCATTATTTGTTTTGCATTATTTAACATCTTTTTCTCACCAGTAGATAAACCTTTTTCTTTTTGCTTAAAACTTAAATTTCTTACAACATCTGCAACTTCATAAATGTTTCCACTTTTCATTTTTTCCATATTGTCTCTATATCTTTTATTCCAATTTTTATCCATTGCAGTTTCATCTTGTTCTAGTACACCAATTACTTTATCTGCTGAACTTTTATCTATAATATTTCTTACACCTACTTCTTCTGCCTTAGCTGTCGGTACCATAACCTTAACCTCACCTGGCATCTTCAATATGTAATAAGATTGTTTCTCCCCTAAAATATCTTTTTCTTCAATAGCATCTATAACACCTGCTCCGTGCATAGGATATACTATCTTGTCGCCTATATTAAACATATAGTTCCACTCCTTTCAGCATAATATATATTTCGGTGAAAAAAAGATAATAAAGTTATGTCAAACTGTGGTTTAAAATAACTTTATTGGATTTTTTAACCATATTTATTATACTACAAAAAAAGGCAAAAGTCAAAGCCTTTACCTTTTGTTTTTATGTATATTTTTCTTTGTTTTCCTTGGTACTCTAAGTATAAAACGTTTCAAAAACTTTTTTCAAAAAAATTTTTTAATATTATTTACTAGTAGAACCAAAGCCACCCATTCTTTCTCCTTCAGCATTATCATCATCTGTAATTAAGTATTTTTGGAATACTCCTTGTCCTATTGCTTCACCTTTTTTTATAGTAATATCTTCATCTTTAATATTATAAAAAGCAAACATAATATGTCCATCATTATCTGGGTTTCCATAATAGTCTTTATCTATTACACCCACACTATTGGCTAAAATTAAGCCCTTTTTCTTTGGGTTTGAACTTCTATTATAAAGAAATAGAACTTCATCATCTTGCATATATGCTTTTAAACCTGTTTTAATAAGAGTTGGGTTCATACCTTTCTTAAAACTTGGAACTACAGTATCTTCTGCAGCCTCTATATCATATCCTGCTGAATATTTTGTTTTTCTAATTGGTAAATTAATTTCTTTATCTTCAAAACCTTTTGCGATTTCAAAACCTCTTAATCTTTCCATTTATATCTTCCTCCTTTTCTATTTTACAAGTCCTATTCTTTCATAGAAAAATAATTTTGTCAATAAGAACATTTTATTTTTCGACAAAATATAATATATTAAGGAATTTAGGTGATTAAATATGGAAACTACTTTAGATAAATTACCATTAAACAAAAAAGGTATTATAAAGAAAATAGATGTTTTAGGAAGTACAAGAAGAAGATTATTAGATTTAGGTTTTATAAAAAATACAAATATAATTCCTGTATTAGATAGTTTTTCAAAAGGAGTTAGAGCATTTTATATAAGAGGAACTCTAATTGCTTTAAGAGATGAAGATTCTTCTTTAATTAAAGTTAGTTTTAAATAATATTTGTAACTATTTTTTGTTATGCCTCATAAATTATATTATCTTATATTTGTGAGGTGATTTTATGGGACTTACAAATTCTTCTTGTGGTCTTTTTTTATTAACACATAATAATACTAAAAACAAATATAAAAATACACCTAATAAGAATTTTACAATTGCTCTTAGTGGTAATCCAAACGTTGGTAAATCTACTATTTTTAATAATTTAACAGGAATGCACCAACATACTGGTAATTGGCCACGGAAAAACTGTTACAAATGCTACTGGTAGTTGTTCTTATAAGAATAATTCTTTTTTATTTGTAGATATTCCTGGTACCTATTCTATTATGTCTTATTCTGAAGAAGAAGACATTGCTCGTAATTATATTTGTTTTGAAAAACCAGACGCCACAGTTGTTGTTTTAGATGCTACTTGTTTGGAAAGAAACTTAAATTTAGTTTTTCAAATAATGGAAATTACTAATAATATCATTGTCTGTGTTAATTTACTAGACGAAGCTAAAAAGAAAAACATTAAAATAGATTTAAAAGAGTTAGAAAAAAGACTTGGTATTCCTGTTGTTCGGAACAATTGCTAGAAAAAAGAAAAGTTTAGATAATTTAATGGATACAATTTTAAAAGTTTGTGAAAAAGAAATTTTACCAAAACCAAACTTAGTAAAATACCCTATCTTCATTGAAAATGAAATAGAGGTAATTTCTAAAAAATTAGAAGATTTTAAAGTTCTTCCACCTAAACTTTTACGCTGGGTTTCATTAAAAATATTAGACGGTGAGGAGAAAATATTAAAATCAATTGAAGAACATTTTAATATTTCTATTATTGATAATTCCACTCTACAAAATATAAGAAAAATGTCAATTGAGAAAATAAACTTAGGAAGAGAAAAACTTGAAGAAAATAAAAATAAAACTTCAAATGAAAATAAAGAAAATTTTAAAGATATTATTGTTTCTTCAATTATAAATACTGCTGAGAAAATTTCTAGTTCTGTTTGTACATATGGAAATACTAATTATTCTGCAAGAGATAGAAAAATAGATAAAATCTTAACTTCTAAAGTATTTGGGCTTCCTATTATGATTTTATTTTTAGGAATTATTTTTTGGATAACTATTGTTGGAGCAAATTACCCTTCACAAGTATTGTTCACATTTTTTGCTTGGCTACAAGAAAAACTTATAATATGCGCAGAAGCAATAAATCTTCCAGATTGGCTTTCTAGTATGTTAATTTCTGGTATTTATCAGACTTTAACTTGGATAATCTCTGTAATGCTCCCTCCTATGGCTATATTTTTCCCTTTATTTACTTTTCTAGAAGATTTAGGCTATCTTCCAAGAATAGCTTTTAATACTGACGGTTTTTTTAAGAAATGTTCGTGTTCAGGTAAACAAATGATTACTATGTGTATGGGCTTTGGTTGTAATAGTGCAGGTGTTACTGGTTGTAAAATTATTAATTCACCTAGAGAAAAATTAATTGCAATTCTAACTAATAATTTTGTACCTTGTAATGGTAGATTTCCATTTTTAATTACAATTGCTACTATTTTTATTGCTGGAACTATAAATGGAATAGGTGCTTCTATTGTTTCTACTTTAGCTGTTATGTTTGTAATTATTTTAGGAATATTTTGTAGCCTTATTATTTCTAAAATACTATCTAAAACCATTTTAAAAGGTATGCCTTCTTCTTTTGTATTAGAACTACCACCTTATAGAAAACCTCAATTTGGTAAAATTCTTATCCGTTCTATTTTTGACAGAACTTTATTTGTTTTAGGAAGAGCGATTAGTGTTGCAGCTCCTGCTGGTCTTGTTATCTGGCTTTTTGCAAACATTGGTATTAATGGTGAAAGCCTGCTTACATTGGTTGCAAATTTTCTGGATCCTTTTGCTAAAATACTTGGTTTAGATGGCTATATTTTAACTGCATTTATATTTGGTATTCCTGCAAATGAAATTGTGCTTCCTATTATTTTAATGTGTTATCTTGGCGGAAATTCTTTAGTTAATATAGAAGATAATTTCTCTATTGGGCAAATTCTGATTCAAAATAGTTGGAATATTCTTACTGCTATTAATGTTATGATTTTTACTTGTTTACATTTTCCATGTGCTACTACTCTTCTTACAATAAAAAAAGAAACTGGAAG
>CALYBF010000044.1 GCA_944393755.1 uncultured Clostridia bacterium
CTTGCAGAAATAGCTCACGAAATAGATAAAATAAATTTAAATGAATTAACACCAATAGATGCATTAAATACTTTAGTCAAGATAAAAGAAAAAATGAGATAATAGATAGGTAGATAATATGAATAAAAAAATAATATTTTTTTCCACACCAGCTTATGGACATATAATATCATCAATTCCAGTAGTAGAAAAGTTAGTAAAAGAAGGATATGAAGTTGACTATTTTTCTACGAAAGAATATGAAGATATTGTAAAAAATGTAGGTGCAAAATATCTAGAATATGAAGTTGATTTTGATGTGAAAAAATTAGAAAAATATACGTCAAATTTTATTGAACTATTTAAAGTTTTAACAGAAACAAATCATAAGGCTTATAAATATTATGAAAATAAAATAAATTATAAAGAATATGATTTAATAATATATGACTCTATGTGTTCTTTTGCTAAAAACATTGCATATAAGAAAAACAAAAAATCTATTTGCATAGAAACCACACTAGCATATAATGTATTTGTATTCTTCTTTTCCAATCTATTTTGGAATAATATAATTTTATTTCTTAAAAATATGGGAAAAGTAATAAGACTACTAAAAGAAGAAAAATTGTTTAGGAAGAAGAAAGAGCTTAAGAAATTTAAAACAATAGATTTATTTGTAAATTCTGGAGATAAAACAATAGTATTTTCACCAAAAGAATTACAACCTTTTTACTGGACTTTTAACAAAGAATTTTATTTTGTAGGAACAACTATTAAAGAGCGATTACAAACTCAAAAGAAAAAATATAAAAGTTATAAATATTTTATATCAGTAGGAAGTGTATACAAAGCAAATCCTGAAATAGTAAAAGAGATTTTAAAAATAAAAGATTTAGAAAAAAATAGTATTGCAATTGTAACAAACGAAAAAATAAAAGATATCGATACCTATGATTTTGTTGAACAAATAGCTTTTTTGAAAAATATAGAGATATTTATAAACCACGGTGGGTTAAATTCCGTATATGAAGCAATATATTTAAACAAAAAACAAATAATTATTCCAGTACAAGAAGAACAAAGATTAACTGCTATCATATGTAAAAATAAAAAGATAGGAATATATACAAAAAAATATAAAAATATATCAAAAAAAATAAAAAACGTAAGAAAGAGAACAAAAAACTTAGATAGATATTCTAAAATAATAAAATCTTATGATGGAACTATTATTGCATATAATATAATTGATAAATATATAAAAGAGGGAGAGTAATGGAAAATATTTTAGTAACTGGTGCAACAGGTTTTTTAGGAAAGTATGTTATAAAAGAACTAGAAAAAGCTAATGTAAATATTATAGCAATAGGAAGAAGAGAAGAAATAGGGGAAAAATTAAAAAGCAACAAGACAAATTTTTATAAAATTGATTTTTCAAGGGTAGAAGAACTAGAAAACTTATTCAAGAAAATAAAAATAAATAAAGTATTACATTTAGGGGCATTATCAAGTGCTTGGGGAACATGGAAAGACTTCTATAATTCTAATGTTTTAGGTACCGAAAACATCGCTAAAATGTGTATAAAGTATAATGTAGAAAGATTAGTTTATATCTCATCGCCTAGTGTATATACAGAAAAGAAAGATAAATTTAATATAAAAGAAGATGAGTTAGATAAAAAAAATGACTTAAATTATTACATAAAAAGCAAAATAATGTCAGAAGAAATTTTGAAAAAATATATAAATAAAGGATTATATACAGTAATTTTACGTCCAAGAGGTCTTATAGGAATAGGAGATCCAAGCCTTATTCCAAGGTTGTTAAATGCAAATTCAAAAATAGGAATTCCTATCTTTAATGATGGTAAAAATTTGGTAGATATAACCTGCGTAGAAAATGTGGCATTTGCGTGTATATTAGCACTAAATAAAGAAAATATAAATGGAGAAGTTTTTAATATAACAAATGGTGAACCTATGGAGTTCAAAGTTATATTAGAAAAATTCTTACGAGCAATCAATGAAAAGCCTAAATATTTAAAAATTTCTTTTAATCTTTTATATATAATGGCATCAGCAATAGAAAGAATTTTTAAAATATTAAAAAAGAGAAAAGAGCCGATATTAACAAAGTATATTTTGTGTACATTAAGATTTTCACAAACTTTAGATATAAGTAAAGCAGTAGAAATTTTAGGATATAAACCTATAATTTCATTAGAAGAGGGAATAAATAAATATGGAAAATGGTGGAAAGAAAATAAAGAAAATAAGTCTATATGAGTGTGGATATTGTGAAAACAATCTAGAATTAATTTTAAAAAACGAAAAAAGAAAAATAATTAAATTTCCAGCTTTATGTGTATTGTTTGAACATAAAAAGTTCGGTAATATTTTATTTGATACAGGATATTCAAATTTGATTTATGAAAATGGAATAATATCTAAAATATATAATTTTTTTAATAAGACTACTTTTGAAGAAAGCGATTTGATTGTAAATAAACTAAAAGATAAAAAAATAAATAAAATAATTATCTCACATGCTCATCCAGACCATATAGGTGCATTAAGATATTTTGATAATTATGAATTAATAACTACAAAAGAAGTATTTCATACTTTAGAACAGCCAAAACTTAAAAATTTAGTTTTCAGAAATATGATTCCAGATAAATTTTTAAAAGTTAAGATTTTAAAAGAAAAAACAAAAGATAAAATACTTAGCAAATATTTTAAAGAAATTTACGACGTCTTAGGTGATAAGAGTATATTAGGAATAAGACTAGATGGACATAGTAATGGGCAATTAGGACTATATATTCCAGAATATAAAATATTATTTGCAACTGATAGTAGTTGGGGAAAAGATTTAAATAATAAAATTGAAAAAATGAAATTAATTCCTAGATTGATACAAAATGATTATAATAAATATATTAAAAACATCAAATTATTAGAAAAGTTAAAAAAAGATTATAAAGATATAAAAATTATATATTCTCATGAAAAACAAAAGGAGAAAATATATGAGTAGTAAATTGAAAATATATATGTATTATTTAATATATAAGCATAAAAAATTTAAAAATAGAAAGAAATTAATAAATTACCAAAATAGAAAAATTATAAAACAATTAAAGTTCATACGTAAACATTCTAAATTTTATAAAAATTATAAAACTAATAACTTGAAAGATTATCCTATAATAGACAAGAAAATAATGATGAAATATTTTAATGAACTTAATACAATTGAAATAGATAAGGACGAAGCACTAGAGTTTGCAATAAAATCTGAAAAAGATAGAAAATTTAAAGGTAAATTAAATAAAACAACAGTAGGCTTAAGTTCAGGAACTTCAGATACCAGAGGGGTATTTTTAGTGTCTGACAATGAGAAAAATAAATGGGCAGGATATATTTTAGCAAGATACCTAGGCAATGATTTATATAAAGGTTGTAAAATTGCTTTTTTTATGAGAGCAGATAGTAATTTATATGAAAGTTTAAATTCAAAGCATATAAAATTTGTCTTTTTTGATATATTTAAGCCTATGGAAGAAAATATAAAAAAATTAGAGAAATTCAAACCAAATATTTTAGTGGGACAACCATCTGTTTTAATAGAATTAGTAAAAAAGAAAGCAAATATATGTCCAAATAAAATAATTTCAATAGCAGAAGTACTAGAAAAAAGTGATGAAAAAATTATAAAAAAGTTTTTTAAAAAAGATATAATATACCAAGTATATCAATGTACTGAAGGATGTTTAGCTACAACTTGTGAGTATGGAACATTACATTTAAATGAAGATATTGTTTATATAGAAAAAGAATATTTAGACAAAAATAGATTTGTTCCGATAATAACAGATTTTACAAGAAAATCTCAACCAATTATAAGATATAGATTAAATGATATTCTTGTAGAAAGTACTAAAAAATGTAAATGCAATTCATGTTTTACAGCATTAGAACGAATAGAAGGAAGAGAAGATGATATTTTTATCTTCCTAAACAAAAATGGAGAAAATATTAAAGTTTTTCCAGATTTCATTAGGAGATGCATATTATTTGCAGGAGACATAGAAAATTATAGATGTGTCCAACAAACAAAAGAAAATATTACTATATATATAGATTGCAATAAAGCCACTAAAGAAAAAATATATAATGAATTTAAAAAGTTATCAGAACAATTAAAATTTCTTCTTCCCAAGATAACTTTTAAAGATTATTATTATGACAATAATAAAAAATTAAAAAGAGTAGAATCTTTTGTAAAGGAGCTTTAGTATTATGAGAAATATAGAAATAGTAGGATATGGAACATATGTACCAGAAAATATAGTAAAATTTGAAAATCAAATCAGACATAGGGTTGCAAAAACTGATAAAATATCACAAATAGATATGGCTGTTAATGCAATAGAACAAGCTTTGAAAAATGCAAAAATTACTATCAAAGATATTGATTGTATTGTTTCTACATCAGCAGTTTGCGCACAACTAATTCCTTCTACAGCATCATTGATACATGAAAGAGTTGCAAAAGGAACAAATATACCAGCAATAGATATAAATACTACTTGTACAAGTTTTATTTCTGCTTTAGATATAATGTCATATTTGATTTCAAATGGAAGGTATAACAAAGTATTAATTGTTGCAAGCGAAAAGGCATCAATAGGTCTTAACGAAAAACAAAAAGAAAGTTATGAATTATTTGGAGATGGAGCTTGTGCAATGATTTTTCAAAAATCTGATGATAAAAATAAAGGGATAATATATTCTATACAACAAACTTGGTCAGAAGGAGCACATTCTACTGAGATTAGAGGAGGGGGAAATCTACTTCCTGCAATGGAATATTCAGAAGAAAAAAGAGAGGATTATTTATTTGATATGAAAGGAAAGGAAGTATTATTATTAGCTGCAAGAAAGTTGCCAAAATTTTTTAAGGAAATGTTTGAAAACTCAGGACTTTCTATGTCAGATATAGATATGGTTATTCCACACCAAGCAAGTAGAGCCTTAGGACTAATAATGAAAAAATTGGGTGTACCAAAAACAAAATATATTGATATTATAAAAGACTATGGAAATATGGTTTCTGTTTCTGTTCCGTTTGCTTTTTGTAAAGCGTTAGATGAAGGAAAAATAAAAAATGGAGATACAGTTATACTTACAGGAACAGCAGCAGGTTTAACTGCTAATGCTATAATATTAAAACTATAGATGATACATAAATTAAAAGAATAATCTCTAAAGGAAGTAATTAATTTGGAAATAGAAGAAAACATTTTTAAGAAATCAAAAATAGATGAAGAAAAATTAATTAAATATGGTTTTAATAAAGAAAACAAAGGATATAAATATTCTACAAAAATTATGAATAATAGCTTTAGAGTAGATATATTTGTATCTAAAAAAGGTGAAGTTTTAGGAAAAATATATGATTTAAGTTTAGATGAAGAATATACAAATTTTAGAATAAAAGATGTAAATGGAGAATTTTTAAATAAAGTTAAAAATGAATATATTAAATTATTAGAAGAAATAAAGAAAAATTGTTTTAAAGAAGAATATTTTGTATTAGAACAATCAAATAGAATAACAAATATAATAAAAGAAAAATATGACGTAATACCAGAATTTTTATGGGATAATTTCGAAGGTGGAGTTTTTAGAAATAAAAAAAGTAACAAATGGTTTGGTGTAATAATGAATATTAATAAAAACAAAATTATACCAAAAGAAAATGAAGAAGTTGAGGTTTTAAATTTAAAGCTAGATAATGATGTAGAAAAATATCTAAAAATAAAAGGAATTTACCCAGCATACCATATGAATAAGAAAAATTGGGTAAGTATTATATTAGATGATACTATTTGTGATAATAAAATATTAGAATTAATAGATATTAGTTTTAAAAACTCTGATGTTATAGGAGAGTGGATATTTCCAGCAAACCCAAAATACTATGATGTAATAAAAGCTTTTGAAAAAGAACAAATAATTTTATGGCACGAAATAAAGGGGATTCTAAAAGGTGATATAGCATACATATATATGACAAAACCATATAGTTCAATAATGTTTAAATGTGAAGTAATAGAAACTAATATTTTAAGTAATAAAGATTCAAGAAAAAGGATGAAAATTAAATTATTAAAAAAATACAAGAAAGATGAATTTAATATAGAAAAGTTAAAAACATTAGGTGTAAAATCAGTAAGAGGTCCAAGGAGAATAACGAAGGCTTTAAGTGAAGAATTAAAAAAATATTTTTGATAAAATTTATAAAGAGGAGAAAATATATGTTACACAAAATGAAGTTAAATGAAAGCCCATTTGAAAGAATAAAAAATGGAAGTAAAACAATAGAATTTAGATTATATGATGAAAAAAGACGAAAAGTAAAAATTGGAGATAAAATAGAATTTTCAAAATTACCAGATTTACAAGAAAAATTGTTGGTTGATGTTACAGGTTTATTTAAAGAAAATACTTTTTATGAATTATTTAAAAAATTATATAATAATGAAGAAGAAATTAGAGAAAAAACTAATTCTATGTATGAAATTTATTCAAAAGAAAAAGAAATTAAATATGGAGTGTTAGGCATTAAAATAAAAATTAATGTAGATAATTTAAAAGAAAATATTAATAATTTTGTTCCATATAATGAACAAGAAGAAGTAGAAAAAAATATAATGCTTAAATTTATTAATGATTTTGATGATGTTTTAACTAGAGAAAATGTATATGGACATTTTACAAGTTCAGCATTTGTACTTAATAAAGAAAGAACAAAAATTTTAATGGTATATCATAAAATATATAATTCTTGGGCTTGGACAGGCGGACATAGTGATGGAGATAATAATCTTCTATATGTTGCTATGAAAGAAGCAAAAGAAGAAACAGGAATAAAAAATGTAAAACCTATTTTAAATGATATATATTCATTAGAATTAATTAGTGTAAGAGGTCATATAAAAAAAGGAAAATATGTAGCTTCACATACTCATTTTAATGTTACATATTTATTAGAAGCAGATGAAAATGAAGAAATACATATTAAAGAAGATGAAAACATTGGTGTAAAATGGGTTCCAATTGATGAAATTTTAGATGCGACTTCTGAAACTTGGGTACGAGATAGAGTTTATTCAAAAATAATAAATAAGATGAAAAAATATGGTATTATTAAAAAATAAGATACGGGGGAAATAGATATGGTAGATTTAAAAGAATTACAAAGGCAAGTTTATCAGAATAAAGTAGAGAAAGGTTTTAATGTAACAGATGTTAATAAAGAATTTTGCCTAATATATGGAGAAGTTTCTGAAGCATATGAAGCTTGGAGAAAGAAAAAAGATGATTTAGGAGAAGAATTAGCTGATATTACTATATACGTACTTGGTTTATCAGAAATATTAGGAATAAATTTAGAAGATGAAGTACAAAAAAAGATTTACAAAAATTCTAAAAGAGAATATAAGGTTATTAATGGAGTAAATACTAGAATTAAAGAATATGAGGAATAACAAAGGAAGCGGTAAAAATGAAAGAAGTATATATAGTAACAGGTGCAAATGGTTTCTTAGGAAATAATATAGTAAGAAAGTTGTTAGAAAAAAATGTAGAAGTTAGATGTTTGGTACTTCCAGACGATAATGTAAAAGCATTAGAAGGTTTAGATTGTAAGATTTACAAAGGAGATGTAACCAAAAAAGAAACATTAGAAGAAATCTTTAATGTTGATTATGAAACAAGCCTTTATGTAATACATTGTGCAGCAATTGTATATATAAAATCTAAATATAACCCAAAAGTTATGGAAGTAAATTATAATGGAACTAAAAATATTATAGATAAAGTATTAGAGAAAAATGCGAAAATGGTATATGTAAGTAGTGTTCACGCAATAACAGAAAAACCAAATGGGGAAAAGATTAGTGAAATAACTGATTTTGATGAAAATAAAGTTGTCGGCTTATATGCAAAATCTAAAGCAAGAACTGCTAAAATGGTTTTAGAAGAAGTAAATAAAAATGGTTTAAATGCGTGTATAGTACACCCTTCTGGAATAATAGGACCAAATGATTATAGTGATACTCATTTAACACAATTAATACTAGATATAGCAAATGGTTCACTAAGAGCTTTTGTAAAAGGTGGATATGATTTTGTTGATGTAAGAGATGTAGCAGATGGTATAATAAGTGCTTCTAAAATAGGTAAAAAAGGAGAGTGCTATATATTATCAAATAGATATGTAGATGTTAAAGAATTAGTCGATTTAATAAGTAAAGAAGTTGGAACTAAAAAGATAAAAACAATATTACCTATGTGGATAGCAAAAGTTACAGCACCTTTTTCTGAAATATATTATAAATTAAGAAAAGAGCCACCTTTATATACAAAATATTCTTTATATACACTAACTTCAAATTCTAATTTTTCTAATGAAAAGGCTAAAAGAGAATTAGGATATAATAATAGGAATATGAAAGATACAATAGCTGATACTGTAAAGTGGCTAAAGGAAAATAAAAAAATTAAATAAGGAAATCATCATATGGAAAAAATAGAAGAATATTATAAAAAAACAGAAAATTCTAAACCAAATTTTCTTATCAAAAAACTTATTAATAATGTTGAGATAAAACAAAAAAATGCTGTTGAGTTGGGTTGCGGTACAGGTAGAGATACTTTGTATTTAATAAAAAATGGTTTTAAAGTTTTAGCAATTGATAAAGAAGATACAAGTAAGATAATATCCAAAAAATTAAACTCTGAAGAATTAAAAAGGTTTAGGTTTAAATGCCAAGCTTTCGAAGATTTAGAAATAGAAGAAAATAATTTGCTTGTAGCTAATTTTAGTATCCCTTTTTGTAATAAAAATTATTTTAAAAGCTTTTGGAATAGGATAGATAGAAGTATTTTAAAAAATGGATATTTTGTAGGAAACTTTTTTGGGTTAAATGATTCGTGGGCTAAAACAAAAAAAGATATGGTGTTTTTAACAAAAGAAGAAGTTTTAGATTTATTTAAAAATAATTTTGAGATAATCTTTTTCAAAGAAGTAGAAAAAGACGAAAAAACAGTTTTAGGTGTTATGAAACATTGGCATATATATAATGTGATAGCAAAGAAAAAATAATAAAAAATATAAAAGCACTCTTAAAAAGGAGTGCTTTTGCGACGATCACCGTCTACGCGGGTCAGGTCCTAGTCGTTAAATGATTTCAGACCCAGAAAAATAATATTATTTATAATATATATTATTCTTAAACTAATAAAATTATACACTAAAATTAGAAAAAAAGTAAAGAAAAATTTTAAAAAAAGTAAATATTTTTTGTATGATAAAATTTTGTTGTAAAAACTAGAAGAATATGTTAAGATAAAAACGAAAACAAATAAAGGAGCAAGAAAATGGAACAATGGTTAAAATGGGCAATGGAAATACAAAGTTTAGCACAAGCAGGACTTGCATATACAGATAATAATTATGATAGAGAAAGATATGAAAGATTAAGAGAAATATCAGCTGAAATGATTAAAGAAAAAACAGAAATAAGTTTAGAAAAAGTAAAAGACTTGTTTTGTAATGAAGAAGGTTACCAAACACCTAAAATAGTACAAGAGCAGCAATATTTAAAGATAATAAAATATTACTTGTTTGTGAAAATAATGGAACTTGGAGCTTTCCTGGTGGCTGGTGTGATGTTTTAGAATCTGTAAAATCTAATACTATAAAAGAAGTAAAAGAGGAAACAGGTTTAGATGTAGAGGTAGAAAAAATAATAGCAATTCAAGATAGAAATAAACACAATAAACCAATATATGCTTACGGTGTTTGTAAAATATTTTCACAATGTAAAATATTAAGTGGAGAATTTGTAGAAAATATAGAAACAACAGAAACAAGGTTTTTTGGAAAAGATGAGTTGCCTAAAAATTTAGCAAAAGAAAAAGTAAATAAAGAACAAATAGAAATGTGCTTTGATGCATTTATAGATAAAAATTGGAAAACAAAATTTGATTAAAGAAGGTTAGAAAATGATGTATAAAACATATTATAATTCCCCTGTTCGGAAAACTATTAATAGCAAGTAAAGATAATAAATTAATTGGTTTATGGATAGAAGGTCAAAAACATTATTTAAGAAATATAAAAGAAGAACTTATAGAAAATGACAATGAAGAAATATTAGTTAAAACAAAAAAATGGTTAGATAGATATTTTTTAGGTGAAAAACCAAAAATAGAAGAGTTAGATATTTTCTTAAATGGAACTTTTTTTGAAAAAACTGTATGGGAATTACTAAAAAGAATTCCATATGGTGAAGTTATAACATATAAAGAGTTAGCTATAAATGTAGCAAAGAAATTAGGAAAAGAGAAGATGTCAGCTCGAGCAGTAGGAGGAGCAGTTGGACATAACCCTATTTCTATTATAATTCCTTGTCATAGAGTTGTTGGAACAAATGGTAGTTTAACAGGATATGCAGGTGGAATTGATAAAAAAGTAAAATTATTAGAATTTGAAATATAGGCAACCGCAATCCCATTGGCTTTAGACTATGGGTCAAGGTTGCTAAAAGTATATTTTTTATGTTA
>CALYBF010000045.1 GCA_944393755.1 uncultured Clostridia bacterium
TTTTTATCTCTCCTTATTATTCTCAAGATGTGTCCCGTTTTGGACAAAATGTCCAAAATGAAACGTCCCTATTCAAAATAATTTAATTTCATTGCTTTTTTTACTTTTTTCATAGTTTCTTTTGCTACTTTTTTTGCTTTTAATGTTCCTTCTAATAGTATTTTATCTACTTCTTCTGGATGTAGCTCATAATATGCTCTTTTTTCTCTTATTGGTTTTAATTCTTCTGCTATATTTTTTGCAAGCTGTTTTTTACATTGTACACAACCACGTTTCCCTTCTCTACACTCTTTACATACTTCTTTTACTTCTTCTTTCGTACTAAATAATTTATGATAATATGCTACCATACATATATCAGGGTTTCCTAAGTCATCTTTTTTTATTCTGTTTGGGTCTGTTATTGCACTCATTACTTTTTTTGTTATTTCTTCTTCGCTATCTGCTAAATATATTGCATTTCCTAATGATTTTCCCATTTTATCATTTCCATCTAAACCTTTTATTCTCTTTTCGCTAGACAACACTGCTTTTGGCTCTACTAATGTTTCCCCATATATACTATTAAATTTTCTTACTATTTCCCTACATTGCTCTATTAATGGTAACTGGTCTTCTCCTACTGGTACTAATTCACCTTCAAATGCTGTTATGTCTGCTGCTTGACTTACTGGATATCCTAAAAAACCATATGTTACACTTTCACCAAACAATTCTCTTTTTTGTGCTATTTCTGTTTTTACAGTTGGATTTCTCTCTAACCTTGCTATTGTTACTAGATTTGAGTAAAATACTGTAAGTTCTGCTGTTTCTGGTATCATTGATTGTATATATATAGTTGTTTTTTCAGGATCTATTCCACAAGATAAATAATCTATTGCAACTTCTCTTACATTTTTTCTTACTTTTTCTGGGTTATTGAAATTATCTGTTAATGCTTGTACGTCTGCAATTAATATATATGGATCATATAGTCCACTTTCTTGTAATTCGACTCTTTTCTTTATTGACCCAAAATAATGTCCTATATGCAATTTTCCTGTTGGTCTATCCCCTGTTAATATTCTTTTCTTTTCCATAATAAAAACTCCCTTATTTTTCATCTTCTTTTTTATCAAAATTTATTCGTTTTCTTTGGGTATTATACTATATTTTCCTAAATTTTACAAGTAAGTAAAACAAAGAATATTAACTTCACAAATATTATTTTTTATTCTTTATATACATATATATTATATTTTCTACATAAGAGAGTGCTTCATAATTTGTTATAAATCTTCCTTTATTTCTATTTTCTAAACTTAATCTTATAATTTTTATTCCTTGGTTATATTCTCTTCTGTACATTTTTGCTAAAGTTTCTTTACTTAGTCCTTGTTTCCACTTTTCTATTATTTCTCCGTTCTCCAAAGTAATTCACCTTATAATATTATTTGTTATTTTATTTTAAAATATTTATTCTCACTAATAATTTGTTTTTTAATAATATATTATAGAGGTGTTTTCTATGGACTATTGTTCTTTTGTTAGTTTTATATCTTTTCTTGCTTGTAATATTTCTAATGATAAATCTTCTGATGAAATTGCTATACTTTCTGTATTTTTTACACAACTTGGAGATACTTTAGCAACTATTGCAACATTAAAATAACAAAAAATAGAAAGCTTTTATTTAGCTTTCTACATATCATCATCTTCATCGTTGCAACCAGAACATCCTTGGCAATTTCCGTTACAATTATCTTGAGGTTCATCTGTATCACCTGACCAATCTAATTCTATCATATTTCCACACTCAGGACATTCTATTTCTGTTTTGTTTTCGTCTACATCTATAAAAAATTCATAATTACAATAAGGACAAATTATTTCAAAATCAAAATCATCATCATAGATGTCTCTTTCTATATTATCTACTACTTGTTGGATTTTTTTCATATTAGTTTCTAGTTCTTTTTGTGTTTCTTCTAATTTGCTTATTTCATCTTTTTTATAGTCTAATATATAGTCTATTTGATCTAACATAACATCTACAAAACTTGCAAATCTCTTTTTTATATATTCTAAATCTTCCTTATCTTTTATATTTTTTTCAATATCGTCTAAAAAGTTTTTATATTCTGTCTTAATTGTACCCATTTAGTCTCCTTTCTTAAACTCTTTCCATATATTCTCCTGTTCTTGTATCTATTTTAAGAACATCTCCTATATTTACGAATAATGGAACTTGTATTTCTAAACCTGTTTCTAATTTTGCAGGTTTACCTGATGTAGTTGTAGTATTTCCACTAAACCCTGGTTCTGTATATGTAACTTCTAATTCTACAAATGTTGGTGGTTCTACTGCAAATACATTTCCTTTATATGAAAGCATTGTTACTTCCATGTTTTCTTTTAAATATTTTAAACAATCACCTAATTGATCTTCATTTAATGGTATTTGATCATATGTTGTATTATCCATAAAATAATACAAACCACCATCATTATATAAATATTGCATTGCTTTTTTCTCAATTTCTGCTGCTGGGAATTTATCTGAAGGGTTAAAAGTTTTTTCTAATGTTGCTCCTGTTATTACATTTTTTATTTTTGTTCTAACAAAAGCTGACCCCTTTCCTGGTTTTACGTGTTGGAATTCTACAACTCTATATACATTTCCTTCCATTTCAAATGTAGTTCCATTTCTAAAATCTCCTGCTGAATATACTGCTGCCATAATTATTTCTCCTTTCAATTTCAAAATTTACTCTTTTTTTACTTTACATATTTTACTACAATTTCTAATAAAAATCAATACCAACATTTTTTATATTATAATATAATTTTTCTCAGATTTTGTTAAACTTATGCAACCAAATTTTGTTATTTGAACTGTATCTTCAATTCTTACTCCAAATTTTCCTGCTATATATATTCCTGGTTCATTACTTACTACCATATTTTCTTTCAATTGTGTATCTGTTTTATAATTAATATATGGTGCTTCGTGTATTTCCATACCTACTCCGTGTCCTAATGCGTGTATTAAATCATATCCATTTAATTTAAAATCATTTTCTACCATTTTTGTAAGTAATCTTGTACTTTCTCCATCCTTCATTTCTTCTAATGTTTGTTTCTGATTTTTTAATACTAAATCATATACTGGTTTTACATAGTCTGGCACACTTCCTACAAAAAATGTTCTTGTCATATCTGAACAATATCCGATTTACTTTACATCCCATATCTATTGTTATTATATCTTGTTCTTGTATTTTTCTATTTGTTGGAACTGCATGTGGCATTGATGTATTTTCTCCAGATGCAACTATTGTTTCAAAAGCTAAACCATCTGTTCTTTCTTTAAAATATTCCTCTATTTCTTCTGCTATTTGTTTTTCTGTCATACCTGGTTTTATATATGTTAGTAAATAACTAAAACAATTATCTGTTATTTCACACGCTTTTTCTATATTTGATATTTCTTCTTTATCTTTTATCATTCTTTGTCTTTCTATTATATGCTCAGTTTCTACTAAATTATTAATTTTGTATTTTCTGATTAATTCTTTATATTCTGCATATGATACAAAATATTCTTCAAAACCTACATTTTCACAAAACATAAAAAAGTTTTCGTAGTCATCACTTGATACATCATGTATATTATATACTATTATTTCATCATATAGTGTTAATATACTATGTACGTGTTCTATATATCTTCCATCTGTTATAAATATATTATCTTTTCTTGTTAAAAGCAAAGTTCCTTCTGCATCTATTCCTGTTAAGTATCTAATATTTACTGGGTTTGATATTATTAGCCCTTGCATATCTAAACTTTGCATTGTATTTCTTAGCCATTGTAATTTAGAGTTCATAAAAATCATCTCCTAAATTTTCTATATTTTAACGTCCATTATTTGTTAAACATACCTAGTGTAAATATTTGTAATAATACATTTTTTATCTGTTCAAATGGAATATATATACTGATAAATGTTCCTATTACTATAAAAGGTCCAAATGGTATATATTCGTTTGATTTTTTTATTTTTGTTAGTAATAATATTATACTTAAAATTGCTCCTATTAGGAAAGATAATAATGTAATAGCAATTATATTTGATAGTCCAAAATATAGTCCGAAGTGCCCCCATTAATTTTACATCTCCAAACCCCATTGCTTCTTTTCCATAAAATATTCCTCCAACTAGGGTTATTAGTAAGAAGATACCGCCTCCTGCAAGCATTCCAAGTAACATATTTATTGTTATTGCTACGTCTGACAAGCCATAAAGGAAAGCAAATATAATTCCTATTTCAAATAAGCTTAAGTTTAGCCTATTTGGTATTATTTGTAATTTATAATCTATTACAAATACTGATAATAACATTGGTGCTAATATCATATATTTTATTAAATCTAAATTAGCAATTATGGTTTCTTTTATTCCAAATACATATATTAGTGTTACATATATAATCGCTGTTAATATCATTAATATATAATTTGGTTTAAATTCAAATCTTTTTTCTATAAAAAAATCTTTTGAAAATACTTTTTTATATTCTGGAAGTCTTTTATTTGCCCAATTGACTAATTCCCCAACAAATAGTCCAAATATTGCTGCTACTATATAATAAGCAATATGTACATCATTTATATACATCTTATTTTCCTTCTCCTTTGTTTTTACTTTTAATTTTTTCTTTTATTTTTCTTTCTATTGGTCTTTTCCAAGCTGTATACCAAAAGTCTTTTTCTTCTATTTCATCTACTAGTATTGTATACATTTTACATCTGTTTCCACCAATTACATCTGTAAATATTTGGTCTCCTACAACTGCTATGTTTTCTGCATTTTCATTTAATATTTTTTTTGCTTTCATTAGTCCACTTTTTAGTGGTTTTTTAGCAAATATAATGTATTTTATTCCTAAAACTTTGGATATTTTTTCTAATTTCTCTTTTCTATTACTATTAGATACTATTATTAATTTTACTCCTTGCCCAAGTAATTCTTTTGCCCACATTTCTATTCTTTTTGGCATTTCTTTTTTATAGTTTATTAATGTATTATCCATATCTAATATTAATGCTTTTATTTTGTGTTTTTGTAAATATTCTATTGTTATTTCTTCTATTTTATTAAAATATTCCTTTGGATATATTAACATTTTTTCCTCCCAATTTAATAATTATATATTATCAATAGCTATAGAAAATGTCAAGAAAAATACTAAAAGACCTAAAAAATTAGGTCCTTTTTGCCAATATACATTTTTTAATGATTTTAATATACACTTTTTAAGCATTTTATTGTGCAATTTTTAGTAGTTTTGTTGTGCAACTTTTAAACTTTAACATTTTCTTCTCCTATTAAATTTTTAAAGAAATTTAATATATCTTCAGTTAAATACATCTGTCCACAAGGCTTAAATTCTTCTCCTACTTTTACCTGAACATTTATATTGTTTTTATCACCATTAAAATAACATATAGCTCCACGTAATTTTTCTTTATGTGCTTCGTCTAAATTAGTTATATCTAATGTTAATATTCTTTGTTTTTGTTCTCCAAAATCTTTGATTTCATTTGCAATAATAGTTGTAGTATCATCTTCTCTAATACTTAATCTACCGGTCTACTAAAACAATATTTTCTTCTACTAAACTTTTTCCTGCTTTTAAATATGCATTTTCAAACACAATTACTTCTGCTGTGCCATATAAATCTTCTATTGTTACAAATGCCATTATTTTATTATTTTTAGTGTATTTCTTCTTTATAGAAGTAATTATACCAGCATATTTTACATTTTGACCATCTTGGAATTTTGGTTTTGTATTTTGTTTTATTAATTCTAAAGCTTCATCATCACCATTTGTTTTCATTTGTTCATCTAGCTCTTTTAAATCAATAGTATTTATATTTGTTTGTTTTTCTATTTGTTCTCTTAATTTTTCTAACGGATGTCCTGATATATAAATTCCAAGCATTTCTTTTTCTAATGATAATAGTTCTTTTTCTGGAAGCTCATTATGTTCTTCAAAAGTATATTTTTTCTCGTTTAGCTCTTCTTTTTCTTCTTCTGTTCCTAAATCAAACATACTAACTTGACCTGATAGTCCTTTTTTCTTCTCACTTTGTATTATATCTATTATTCCTTCAAAAGATGCTAAAAGTGTACTTCTTGTTTGTTTAAATTCATCAAATGCTCCTGCTTTTATTAAACTTTCTATACATTTTTTATTTACATCTTTTTCAGAGATTCTTTCACAAAAATCTGTAAAATTTTTAAATTCTCCATTTTCTTTTCTTTCTTCTACAATATTTCCTACTGGTTTTTCTCCAACATTTTTAATACTTCCAAGTCCAAAACGTATTTTGCCATCTTCAACTGTAAACTTTTCAAAACTTCTATTAATTTCAGGTTTTAAAATTTCAATTCCAAGATCTTTACACTCATCTATATATTGTGGTATTTTATCTAAATTCCCTAAATAACTATTTAATGTAGCTGCCATAAATTCTGCTGGGTAATATGCTTTTAAATAAGCTGTTCTATAAGCTACTACTGCATAACAAGCAGCATGGCTTTTATTAAATGCATATTTTGCAAACTCAGCCATTTCATCAAATATTTTATTTGCTGAAACTTCATCTATTCCATTTCTTACACAACCTGGTACCACTACATTTCCATTTTCATCTACTTGTCCATTAATAAAAATTTCTCTTTCTTTTGCCATAACATCAAGTTTTTTCTTACCCATAGCACGTCTTACTAAATCAGCTCTTCCCAAAGAATATCCTGCTAAATCTCTTACTATTTGCATAACTTGTTCTTGATATACCATACAACCATATGTAACATTTAAAATTGGCTCTAAACTTGGATGTGTATACTCGTTATGTCCTGGATGTTTTTTACCTTTTATATATCTTGGAATCTGATCCATAGGTCCTGGTCTATATAAAGAAACACCTGCTATTAAATCTTCTAGACAGTCTGGTTTTAATTCTTTCATAAAGTTTGTCATACCTTGTGATTCGAATTGGAATATTCCACAAGTTTTCCCCTCTTGCCATAATTTATATACTTTCGGGTCTGACATTTCTTTGTCAAATTCTACATCTATTCCTCTATCTTTTTTTACCATTTCCATTGTGTCTTGTATAACAGTTAAAGTTCTTAAACCTAAGAATTCCATTTTCAAAAGTCCTAATTCTTCTAATGTTGTCATTATATATTGTGTAGAAATTTGCCCATCACGAACATAAAGTGGAACATAAGTGTCTACTGGGTCTTTTGTAATAACAACTCCGGCATGCATGAGTAGATGCCTGCCTTGGCATACCCTCAAGTCCCATTGCAACATCTAATACTTTTTTTACTGTTTCATCTGATTCATATCTATCACGTAACTCTTTATTTTGTTCTAATGCTTTTTTAATTGTAATATGTAATTCATTAGGTATCATTTTAGCTAAAGTATCAGCTTCTGAATATGGTACATCTAAAACTCTTGCAACATCTCTAATAACCATTTTAGCCGCCATAGTTCCAAAAGTAATTATTTGTGATACATGGTCGTGTCCATATTTTTCTGATACATAATCAATTACTTCTTGTCTATGTGTATCACTAAAATCTACGTCAAAATCAGGCATACTAATTCTTTCTGGGTTTAAAAATCTTTCAAAAAGCAAATCATATTTCATAGGGTCAATATCTGTAATTTCAATTGCATATGCAATAATAGAACCAGCACCAGAACCACGACCTGGGCCTACTGATATTCCGTGTGTCTTTGCAAAATGGATAAAGTCCCACACAATTAAGAAATAATCTACATATCCCATTTTCTTAATTACACTAATTTCATATTCTGCTCTATCTAATATTTCTTTGCTTGGGTTTTCACCATATCTTTTCTTAATTCCATCATCACATAATTTTTTAAAGAAATCAAAATGAGTTTCAAATTCAGGTGGTACATCATAGTTGGGTAATATTGTATGTCCAAATTCAAACTCAACATTGCATTTATCAGCAATTTTAACAGTATTTTCTATTGCATCTGGAAATGCCTTAAAGTATTCTATCATTTCCTCTGGAGATTTTACATATAACTCATCTGTATCAAATCTCATTCTGTCAACATCACTCATTCTTTTACCTGTCTGTATACAAAGTAAAACTTCGTGATTATATGCATCTTCTTTTTTTAGATAGTGAGCATCATTTGTTGCAACAAGTGGTATATCTAATTTTCTCGCAAGTGCAACTAATTTTTGATTTGCTAATACTTGTTCTTTAATTCCATTGTTTTGAATTTCTATATAATAGTCCTCTCCAAAAACTTTTTTATGCCATAAAGCAATTTCTTCTGCTTTTTCATTATTACCATTTAAAAGAGCTTGATTTACACTTCCTGCTAAACAAGCACTTAAGCAAATAAGTCCTTCACTATATTTTTCTAATATTTCTAAATCTATACGTGGTTTATAATAATATCCTTCTGTAAAACCTAAAGAAACTAATTTACTTAAATTTTTATAACCTTGGTTATTTTTTGCAAGCAAAATTAGATGATTATATTTATTATCAACATTAGGTTCTTTATCAAAACGACTTCTTGGTGCAACATAAACCTCACAACCAATAATAGGTTTTACACCTTCTTTTTTGCAAGCCTTATAAAAATCAATCGCACCATACATAACACCGTGGTCTGTAATTGCCATAGCATCCATCCCAAGTTCTTTTGCTCTAACTGGTAAATCTTTTATTCTATTTGCTCCATCTAATAAACTAAATTCACTATGTATATGTAAATGTACAAACTCTGACATAATTTCTCCTTTCGGGGACGTTTCTTTTGCGACTTTTTAGTCGCATTGGGGACAGACCTTTACTTAGATGTGTCCCGAATGCGACCTTTTGGTCGCAAAGGAAACGTCCCTATCCCTCAACCCATACTGAAGTTGATTTTCCTTTTACTTTGAATATTCCATATCCTTCGTTATCTATTATTACTTCTTCTGTACAATTTCCTAAACTGTCTATGTATTTTTCTCCTGCATATTGTTTTCCTATATACATTTTCTTTTCTCCGTCTCCTGCATTTGATATTACTACTGCTAATCCTGATTGTAAATGTTCGAACTCTCCTTCTCTTGTAAAACCTATAAAGTTTTGATTATCAAAATAGTCATGTTGTTCTCCATATGCTTTTTCTTTTCTTAATTCTATTAATGTTTTTAGGTCTTTCATTGGTTCTATATTATTATGTGGTATTCCATAAAAATCCCCATAAAATACACAAGGATATCCTTCTTGTCTTAATAGAATTATACTATATGCTGCTTGTTTAAACCATGGTTCTACAAAACTTTCTAAACTTTGTCCGAGGCTGTGTATCGTGGTTATCTACAAATGTTACTGCTTTACTTGAGTTTTCTTTTAATAATGTATGTTCTAATATTTTACTTAAATCATAATTTTGGTCTTTTGATGCATTATAGAAATTATAGTGTAATGGCACATCAAATAATGATATTTCTCCTTCTGTTTCTGTTATATATCTATGTAATTTTGATACATCTCCGACTCCAATATTCTCCTACTGTGAATAAACCATCTCCTGTTTCTTTTCTTAAATTACGTATCCAGTCTCTGTAAAATAGAGCATTTATATGTTTTACCGCATCTAGTCTAAAGCCATTAACTTTTGTTTCCTCTAGATACCATTTTCCCCATTTATTACACTCTTCTACTACCTCTGGGTTTTTAAAGTCTAAATCTGCTCCCATTAAATAATCATAGTTTCCGAATTCTTCATCTACTGCTACACTCCAGTCTTTATCTTTGAATTTAAAGATTGCGTGTTCTTTTGATTTTTCATCATAGTCTATTCCATCAAAATGTGTCCAATTCCACTCAAAGTCTGAATATTTATGTTTTCTCCCCGGAAATGTAAATTTTGTTGCAACTCTTACTGTTTCTTCTTTTGGCTCTTCTATATTATGATTTCCCCATTCTACTTTATTTGCTGGTATTGTTTGTAACATATCTGCTCCCATTTTATGGTTTAGCACTATATCTGCATATGCTTCTATTCCAGCTTGATTTAATACTTGTATACAATTTAAGTATTCATCTTTTGACCCATATTTTGTTTTTATTGTTCCTTTTTGGTTAAATTCTCCTAAATCATACACATCATAAACACCATAGCCTACTTCATCTTTTCCGCCTATTCCTTTATATGCTGGTGGAAGCCATAGAGCTGTTATTCCCATATCTGCTAATTCAGATGCGTTTTTTGCTATATCATTCCACAAGTTTTGATTACAATTCATATACCACTCAAAATATTGCATTATTATTCCATTTAT
>CALYBF010000046.1 GCA_944393755.1 uncultured Clostridia bacterium
TGTTATAGTAAATATTTCCATTTCTATATATTTACATAGACAGTATAACATAAAATATATACTTTTTGCAACCTCGATCCATCGTCTAAAGCCAATGGGATTGTGGTTGCCTATATTTCAAAAGAATTGTAAAAACTTTAAATATACCAGATGATGAAATAATAAAATTTATAAGAAAATAATAAAAGAAGTTTTATATTATTTTAAAACTCCTTTTATTTTTTACTAAATATTTTCTTTTTCTCTGTAAATTACTTTACCAAATTTCACTTCATTTATCTTTTTTTGTAATTCCATAATAGGAATTGGAAGTATTGAAATAATTCCAACAATTAACCATTGTGTAATATTTAAAGAAACTAAGTCAAATACATTTGCAAAAGTTGGTACTAATACTACAATAGTCTGTATAAATACACCTAAAATAAAACTTCCTATTAAAAACTTATTTTCAAAAATTCCAACTTTAAAAATAGATTCATCACTTTTTATATTAAAACTATGAATAAGTTCTAATACTCCCAAAGCAACAAACGCCATTGTTCTTCCAACTTCTAACCCATAATATTTATTTCCTATGCTGAAAGCTACTAATGTAAGCATGCCAAGCATTATTCCTTCTACAATGATTTTGTTCCATAACCCATCTGCAAAAATTCCTTTTTTGCTGTCTACTGGTTTTCTAGTCATAATATCTTTTTCTGGTGGTTCTAAACCAATTGCAATTGCTGGGAAAGAGTCTGTAACTAGATTTATCCATAATAATTGTATTGCAAGAAGAGGTGATTTTAAACCTAAAACCAGTCCCATAAATATAGTTACAATTTCTCCTATATTTGTTGCAATTAAAAAATGAATTGCTTTTTTAATATTGTCATAAATATTTCTACCTTGTTTTACAGCTTTTACAATTGTAACAAAATTATCATCTGTAAGAATCATATCAGAAGCATTTTTAGCAACATCTGTACCATTTTTCCCCATTGCTATACCAATATCTGCTCTTTTTAATGCAGGACTATCATTTACACCATCACCAGTCATAGCAACAACTGCTCCTGTCTTTTGCCAAGCTTTAACAATTTTCACCTTATGTTCAGGCGTTACTCTTGCAAAAACAGAATAATCTTTTATTTCTTTTTCTAATTTCTCTTTAGGTATTTTATCTAGCTCTTGTCCTGTTATAGCTTTATCATATTTTCCTAAAATATTTAATTCTTTAGCTATTGCTTTTGCAGTTGTAATATGGTCTCCTGTTATCATTACAGCTTTAATACCAGCTTTTTTACAAATGTTAACGGCTTCTTTTACCCCTTCTCTTGGTGGGTCTATCATACCAATTAAACCTACAAAATTTAGTCCATTTTCTATAAAGCAAGATTCTATTTTCGCTGGTAATACGTTTACATCTTTATATGCAATTGCAATTACTCTTAAAGCTCTACTTGCCATCTTATCATTTTCTAATAATATTTTATTCTTCTTTTCATTTGATAAATTACATCTATCTAGAAGCACATCAGGAGCTCCTTTTGTTATTATTCTATATTTATTTTCTATTTTATGAATAGTAGTCATCATCTTTCTATTTGAATCAAAAGGAATTTCGTTTACTCTTGGCATAATTTTATATAAATCATTTTTATTCTTGTTTTGTTTTAAAGCCCCTTCTACTATTGCTGTTTCGGTAGGCTCTCCTTTTACAATTAGCTTATTTTTATCATAAATAATATCACAATCTGTACACATACTACCAAGTTCTAATAAAAAGTCTCTAGTATTATTATTTGTCTTAGTTTCTACAACTGTCATTTGATTTTTAGTTAAAGTTCCTGTTTTATCAGAACAAATAACTTTACTGCTGCCTAGTGTTTCAACAGCAGGAAGTTTTCTTATTATACTGTTGTTTTTTGCCATTTTAGTAACACCAATTGATAACACAATTGTAACAATTGCAGGTAAACCTTCTGGAATAGCTGCAACTGCTAGTCCTACAGATGTCATAAACATTTCAATAGGGTCTATCTTTTTAATCATCCCTATTATAAATATTAACACACAAATTGCTAAACAAACTAAACCTAATATTTTACCAACTTGTGCTAACTTTTTCTGTATTGGTGTTTCAGGTTCTTTATCTTCTATTATCATATTTGCAATTTTTCCTACTTTAGTATTCATACCTATTTCAGTAACAACTGCTTTCCCACTACCATTTACTACTATACTTGTCATAAAAGCCAAATTTTTCATATCTCCTAATGCTACATCCTTTTTAGCAATCATATCTGCATCTTTAAGTACTCCTTCTGTTTCTCCAGTTAGGCTAGACTCTTCTATTTTTAAATTATGACTTTCTAATAATCTACAATCAGCTGGCACATAATTTCCAGCTTCTAAAACAATTATATCTCCTGGCACTAATTCTTCTGCATTTATTTCTTTACTTTCACCATTATTTCTAATAACTTTCGCCTTAGGTGGCGTCATTTGTTTCAAAGCCTCTATTGACTTTTCAGCTTTTGCCTCTTGCACAACTCCCATAATTGCATTTAATATTACAATTGCAATTATAATTACGGAATCAATATAATCATTTTCTCCTTGCAAATATGAAACACCTGCAGATACAACAGAAGCTAATATTAAAATAATAATCATAAAATCATTAAATTGTTTAAAAAACTTAATCATCAACGTTTCTTTTTTCTTTTCTTCTAATTTGTTTTTACCATGCTTACTTCGTCTAAAAACAACCTCTTCTTCACTTAAGCCTGTCCTTAAATTTGTCTTAAGCTTTTTTAAAACCTCTTCTTTTCTAAAAGTTTCCCACATATTTACCTCCTTGGGGACGTTTCCTTTGCGACCTTTTGGTCGCATTTGGAACACATCCTTCTTTTGTTTATTTAATATTATGTAGGACATACTATTTTTATTACAAAAGTAACCTCTTCTTTTTCTAACATATTAAGAAATTTGTCATAATATGTAATAGGGGGTATTTTATTATGTTTTTATCAACTATAATCTTAGCAATCACAGGAAGTATTGACTCACTTCGGAATTGGAATTACATATGGAATTAAAAATACAAAAATATCTAATTTAGGAAAAATAGTTATATTTATTATCTCTTTTTTTACAACCCTAATATCTGTTTATTTAGGTAATATAATGGAATTTATACTTCCAAATTTTATAACAAAATATTTAGGAAATTTTATTTTTATATTAATTGGTATTTTTGTTTGTTTTCAAGCTTTAAAAAAAGATAAAACTAATAACAAAATAAATAATAATAAAAATTCAAAATGTAATAATGTTACTAAGAAAAAGACATATTCTTTTTTTATAAGATTTCTTGGAATTACAATAAAAATTATAAAAGACCCAGTAAATTCCGATTTAGATAAATCGAATAAAATAGATAGTAAAGAAGCATTATTTCTTGGCTTGGCACTATCAATTGATTCTATTTGTATTGGAATTGGAAGCAGTATCATTGGAATTAATAATTTACTTTTTCCATTTATGATTAGTTTTTTCCAGATATTATTTTTAAGTCTAGGCTCATTATTAGGAAAAAAGATAAATAAAATTTGCAACTTACCTCAAAATATATGGTCAATTACATCAGGCATTTTATTAATAATATTAGGAATTCTAAAATGAGAATTTTGGGGACGGGGCATTTTTGTCTCACTTTTACAAATATTTCCAAAATGAGAAAAAAATGCCCCGTCCCTAATTTGTCGCAAAAAAATTGAGACAGAAAAAGGGTGTCCCTTATTGTCTCAATTTCATTGATAATAGTTTTGATATTCCGTTTTCTTCCATTGTTACACCATAAACCGTATCTGCTGCTTCCATTGTTCCTTTTCTGTGTGTTATTACTAAGAATTGTGTTTCTTTAGAAAATTTCTTTAGATAATCTGCAAATCTATATACATTTACATCATCTAAAGCTGCTTCTATCTCATCTAACACACAAAATGGTGATGGGTTTATTTTTAGTATTGCAAATAACAATGCTATTGCTGTAAATGCTCTTTCTCCTCCTGATAATAACATCATATTTTGTAATTTTTTTCCTGGTGGTTGTACATTTATATCTATTCCACACTCTAAAATATTATTTTCATCTTCTAATTTTAAAGTTGCATTTCCACCACCAAACAATTCTCTAAACACTTCTTGGAAGTTTTTATTTATTAATGCAAATTGTTCTTTAAATTGTTCTTTCATATTTTGTGTCATATCTGCAATTACTTTTCTTAATTTAGTCATTGTATCTTCTAAATCAAGTCTTTGCTCACTCATAAAGTCGTATCTTTCTTTCATATTTTTATATTCTTCTATTGCATCTATATTTACACTTCCGAAGTTCTTTTAGTTCTTTTCTTAGAGAATTAACTTTTTTCTGTGTTGCTGAAACATTTTCTGGTTTTTTATAATCTACAACATTATTTGGTGTTAACTCATATTCTTCCCACATTTTGTTTATGATATCATTTATATCATCTTCAATTTTCGTTTTCTTAACATCTATTTTTACTATTTGAGCTTTTAAATCTTCTATAACTTTAAATTTATCATTTATTTCTTGTTCCTTTGTGTTTAACATTTCATTTTTATTTATTCTATCTTGTTTTAATTCTTCTATTTTGCTTCCACTTGTTTTTACTTCTTCTTTTATTTCTTTAATTTTTTCTTCTATGTCTTTTATTGATTCATTTAAAGTTATATTATCTTGTTTTATTTCTTCTATTTGTCTTTCTTTATTTTCAATACTTCTATTAGTATTTTCTACTTCTTTTTTTATTCTCTCCTCAATTTCTTCTATTGAGCTTTCACTTTCGTCAAATGATGTTACTGATATTTTTAAGTTTGTAATATCAAAATTCAAGTCATCTATATATTTTTGGTCATCTTTATTTAATTCAGAAAATTCTTGTATTATATTTGTTAATTTTTCTGTTTCTTCTGTTAGTTTTTGTATTTCTTCTTTTATTTTTTCTTTATTTTCTAAAGAATTTTCTTTTTCTTGTTTTAGATGTTCTTTTTCTTCTTTTAATTTATTTACTCTTTGTTCTATTTTTGAAATATTTTCTTCAATAGAAACTAGCTTTTGTTTTTCTGTTGCATATGTTATATCTATTTCTTGTAATTCTTTTTCTAGACTACTTGCTCCTTCTAAAATATCTTCTATAGATTTTTCAAATTCTTTCTTTTCTTCTTCTTGTTTTGTTATTTTTTCTTCTAAAGCTTTTATTTCTTTTTGAAGTTTTTCTATTTCTTTTCCTCTTCCTAGAATATTTACTGTTTTTTTAGTAACAGAACCACCAGTAATTGCTCCTGAAGGGTTTATTATATCACCTTCTAGGGTTATTATTCTAAATGTATAATTGTTTTGTTTTGAAACTTTTATTGCTGTATCCATATTATCTACAATTACTGTTCTTCCAAGTAGATTAATTATTATTTGTTCATATTTTTTACTGTACTTTATTAAATCTGATGCTATTCCAATTACACCTTTTTCATTTCCTTTTATTTTATCAAGTTTTTTACCTTTTACAGATGTTATTGGTAAAAATGATGCTCTTCCTAAATTATTTTTTCTTAAATGTTCTACTAATCTTTTAGCATCTTCTTCTGTTTCTGTTACAATGTTTTGAAGGCTTGCTCCTAAACACATCTCTATTGCTGTTTGGTATTTTTCTGGAACTTCTATTATATTTGCTAGAACTCCGTTCATACCTTTTCCTAATTCTTTGATGTTTTCACAATCTTTTAAAAGAGATTTTACACTTTTTATATATCCCTCTTTTTCTTTTTCTGTTTCTATTAAGAACTTTAATCGTGATTCTTTAATTCTTTTTTCACTTTGATATGCAATTATATTACTTTCATACAATTTTATTTTTTTGTCTGCTTCCTCTTTTTTAGAATTTATTTCTTCTAAACTTTTTACTATTTTATTACGCTTACTATCTATTTCATAAAATTCTTTTGAAATATCTTCTTTTTGAAGCCTTGTACTATCTAATTCAGATATATTTGTTGTTATTTCATTTTGAATTTGTCTTTCTCTTTTTTCATAGTTTTCAAAATTGATATCCTCTGTATGTATATCTCCTTGTAATTCATATTTTTTATCTGTATTTTGAGATACTTTTGTTTTATATCCTTCTATTTCTAATTCTTTACTAGATAGTTTTTCTGTTATTTTTCTTAATTCTTCTTCTTTTTCTTCCAACTCTTTTTGGAATTTTTCTTTATTTTCTTTTAAGTTATCTTTCTTTTCTTTCTTTTGTTCTAATTCTTCATTTAAATCATTTAATTTTTCTTTTGATTCTTCAATTTCTTTTTCATATCTTTTGCTATTTTCATTATTATTTTCTATTCTTGTTTTTGCAACACTAATATCAGAATTTAACATTTCTATTTCTTTTTGACTCTCAAAACCTATATTTGACATTTCTTCTATTCTTACTGTTATTTCGTCTATTTGAGATTTTAGTTCTTCTTTTAGAGATTTTACTCTTTCTAGCCTTCCTTCTTCTTCATTACATTGTGATTTATAGATTTCTTCGTCTTTTACTATTTCTTCCAAGCTTTGTTTGTATTTTTCTATATTATATATAAATAAACCAATTTCTATATTTTTTAGTTCTTCCCTTAAGTTCAAATACTTTTTAGCTTTTTCTGAACTTTGTTTTAATGGCTCTATATTTGCTTCTATTTCAGACAAAATGTCATTAATTCTAAGTAAATTTAATTTTGTTCTTTCTAGTTTTTTCTCAGATTCTTGTTTTCTGACTCTATATTTTACAATTCCAGCTGCTTCTTCAAAAATATTTCTTCTGTCTTCTGATTTATTACTTAAAATTTCATCTATTTTTCCTTGTCCTATTATAGAATATCCATCTTTTCCTATACCTGTATCCATAAATAATTCTAATACATCTTTTAGCCTACAAGGTACTTTATTTATATAATATCCCGTTTCTCCGCTTCTATATAACTTTCTTGTAATAGTAACTTCTGTGTATTCAATAGGTAATTTACCATCACTATTATCAAATACCAATGAACCTTCTGCAAAACCTAATGATTTTCTATTTTGGGTTCCAGAAAAAATAATATCTAAAAATTTGCTTCCTCTTAATGATTTTATACTTTGCTCTCCTAATATCCACCTTATGCTGTCTGATATATTACTTTTTCCAGAACCGTTTGGACCTATTACTGCCGTTATTCCTGGCATAAATTCTAATACTGTTTTATCTGCAAAAGATTTGAATCCTTGTAATTCTAGTCTTTTTAAATACATTTTTTATCACCTAAAAGTAGTTTATACTATTTTTCGACTTTTGTAAAGATTTTCTTAAACAAAACTTACTCCTGCAACTATCCTTGCTATATTATAAATTAATTTTTGTTTGTCTTTTGAACATTGCTTTAATAAATCGTAAAATTCTTTATCTAAATAATCTTTACCTTCTACAACTATACCTGTTACTAATTCCTCTAATGGCACATCTAAAGCTATTGATATTTGGCTTAATCTTTTTAAGTTAATTGGTGTTCCACCTCTTTCTACTCTACTCAAAAATGCCACCGCTACATCTATTGCTTCAGAAAGCTTTTCTTGCGACCAACTTTTCTTCATTCTTGCTTCTTTTATCCTTTGTCCTATTAACTTATAATCAATATTAGATTCTACTATTTCCATCTCTCTCCCTCCTTTGGAAAAATTAACATATTACTTTAACTATTGTCAAAGTCTTGTTTTTCTTTATTTGTAAAGTTTTAATTATAAATACTCGCATTTCCTTTATTTTTTTCGCTTTTTCTATCTTTTTTAAATCTTGCGCTATAAAGTTTACTTATAGGTTATCAAAAATTGTTTTCTTAGCTGGAAATACGATTATTTTTTAATTTTTCATTTATTTTATTTTCAAAGAATTTTACTTCTTCTTCACAAAATTGTTTATAAAAATTTTCTACTATTCCTTTTAAATATTTTTTCATTTTTTCCAATTTTTTATCTTCTGCCATTTTTATTATTTTGCTTAAAATTTTTTCAAATTCTTTATGATTTTCTACTTTTTTAAGGGCAATTATATTAGAAAATAAATCTTCTTTTTGAACTAAGTTATTTATAGATAATTTATTAATTTCAATTAGATTGTATTTAAAATCTATTTTATAATCATCAAATATATAATCATCTATTTGCATTTGACTAAAATTGTTTGGTATTTCAAATTGCTGATTGTCATCATAAATAAGTATAGGAACTACAATTGGATATTTCATATCTTCTTTTATTTTAACATTTACGTTCCAATCATATATAATATCTACACAATAATTTAACATATTATATAAAATATTATCATCTTTTTCATCTTGATATTTTAATAAGAAATATATGTCTCTATTTTTTAGTTTGTATAATATGTCCTCTCTTCTTAATTTATATCTGTTGCTTGCAAATTTACTTTCATATTTTTCTAATTCTTCTTTATTTACCTTTTCTTCTATTTCTATATAATTATTTATTAAATTTACAACCTCTTCTGTATCTTCTAAGATAATATGTACTATATCTTTATAAACATTTTCCTTTTTCTTTTGTTTATAATTATATTCTGCTTCATCTTCTGCTAGTTGAAATACACTATTAAGACGCAAAGTGTGTATGCATTTTATATAATCATTATATGTGAATATGTTCAACTTCTTTTCCTCCTCATATTTAAACTTTAACCTTATACTTTGGAAATTTTTAGAACCTTGATTTTTGATCAAAAATTTCTTGATTAAACAATTCATATATATTATCTCATAAAATTAGAGAAAAGCCAAGCTTTTCTCTGATTTTTTTTAAACTTTTCATCGCAAAATTCGACATTTTTTCTCACTTTTTGTCGAAGTAATTACTTATTTCCTCTAAATTTTCAAATTCTTTTTGCCTTAAAACCTCATATACAACAATGGCTACAGAGTTTGATAAATTAAGAGACCTTAAATTATTTCTCATAGGTATTCTAATTGTTTTGTCTATATATTTTTGTAAAATATCTTCTGGAAGTCCTTTAGTTTCTTTTCCAAATAATAAAAATACTTCTTCCATTTTACTATAATTTGGTTCTGAATATACGTGTTTTCCTTTTGTAGTTGCAAAAAACATATTATTTTCTTCTGGTTTATATTTTTTTAAGAACTCATCAAAAGAATTATGTTCTTCTATCTCTACTTTATCCCAATAGTCAAGTCCTGCTCTTTTTACTGCTTTTTCAGATATACTAAACCCTAATGGGTGTACTAAGTGTAATTTTGCTCCTATTGCAGCACACGTTCTTGCTATATTTCTTGTATTTTGTGGAATTTCTGGTTCTACCATTACTACATTTATTTTCATTTTATATTCCTCTTTCCTATTTATTATTTAATTTTTGCCTTACATATTCATATAATATTATTCCTGTTGCAACAGAGGCATTTAAGCTTTCTGTTTTTCCAAGCATTGGTATTTTTATTTTTTCATCAGCTAATTTTATTATTTTATCTTCGACTCCATTTGCTTCATTTCCTATTACTATAACTTTTTTATCATATTTAACATCATAAATACTTTTACTATTTTCCAATGATGTTACTAATATTTTAAATTTATTTTTCTTTACTTCTTTTAATGTTTTTTCTAAATCTTCACACTCTATTATTTTAACTCTATAAATTGCTCCCATTGTAGAACGTACTACTTTTGGGTTATATGGGTCTGCTGTTCCTTTTGATATTAATATTTGTTTTAAACCACAACTATCTACTGTTCTTAAAATTGTTCCTAAATTTCCCGGATCTTGTATATCATCTAATGCAACTATTATATCTTCATCATAATTTATTTCTTTGTTTTTATTGTTTTTTTCTATTATTGCCATAACTCCTTGTGGAGTTTGTACTTCTGTTATATATTTAAAAACTTTATTTGTTACATATATACACTCATATTTTGCTATTTCATACATTAATTCTTTAGGTATACTATCAGATTTTTCGCAATCATCACATATAATTATCTTCCTAATAGAAGCTTTCTCTAAAATAGCCTCTTTTACCATTTTTATCCCTTCTACTATATATACATTTTCTAAATCTCTATACTTTTTTTCTTTTAATTTTTTTATATTTTTAATAGTTTCATTATCTTTACTAGATATTACGTTCATAAATCTCTCTCCTTAAAAATACAATAGTACATTTATTATTTACTGTACTATTGTATTTTATAACTTTATTCAGATTTTAGCAATATTTTATTTA
>CALYBF010000047.1 GCA_944393755.1 uncultured Clostridia bacterium
CTTGGTTTTCCATTTTATCTGCTGGTGTTCCTTTTCTTCTTGAATATATGAACATATATATTTGTTCAAAATTTACTTTTTCTACCACATCTAATGTATCTAAAAACTCCTTATCAGTCTCACCTGGAAAACCTACTATTATATCAGTAGATAATGTTAAATTAGGTATTTTATTTTTCATTTTTTCTACTAATTCTAAATATTGTTCTTTTGTATATTTTCTATTCATTTCTTTTAAAACTTTGGTATTCCCTGATTGAAGCGGTAAATGTATTAGTTTACATACCTTATCACAGCTAGCTATTGCATCTATTACATCATCTGTAAAGTCTTTTGGGTGTGGTGATATAAATCTTATTCTTTCAATCCCATCTATTTTGTCTACTGCTTTTAATAAACTTGCAAATGAGTCTACATCTTCATATTTCTCAAAAGGTATATTTTTTTCTTTTTCTACTCTTAAATATGAATTTACATTTTGCCCAAGTAATGTTATTTCTTTATATCCTTTTTTAGCTAGTTCTTTTACTTCATCTATTATATCTTTTGGTTGTCTACTTCTTTCTCTTCCACGTACATATGGAACTATACAATATGTGCAAAAATTATTGCAACCGTTCATTATGCTTACAGATGCTTGTATTTTGCTATCTCTTTTTATAGGTAAATTCTCATAAATTTTACCATCTATATCTATTATATCTTCTATTTTTTTCTTCTCTTCTAGTGCTTTATATAAATCTTCTGGAAATCTATATAATGTATGTGTTCCAAATAATATGTCTACAAATGGATATGATGTTTTTATTTTATCTGTTATGTGTTTTTCTTGCATCATACAACCACCAATTGCAATTATTATTCCTTTTTCTTCTTTTAATCTTTTTAATTCTCCGAAGTTTTCCGAACAACTTGTCTTCTGCATTTTCTCTTACACAACAAGTATTAAATAAAGCTATATCACAATCTTTTACATTGTCTGTTTTAATATAACCCATTTCTTCTAACATCCCACATATTTTTTCACTATCATTTTCATTTAGTTTACAACCCATAGTGAAAATATTATATTTTAGATTTTTATCTTTATTTAATTCTTTAATTTTTTTTATATATTTTTCTTGATTTTTTACTTCATTTTCTGTATCCATTATTTTCACTCCTGTCTCACATATTCTAATATATTTTTATAGATTTTGCAAGTAGAAAAGACCTGAAAAGTAACGTAAAAAATAAAAAAAGAGTAGACATCTACTCTAATTTTTGAATTATTCAAGACCATATTTTTTCTTAAATCTATCTGCTCTACCACCTACTGTATCTTGTCTTAAATTACCTGTCCAGAATGGATGGCATTTTGAACATACGTCTACTTTTAAATCTTTTTTAGTTGAACCAACTTCTAATACATTTCCACAAGCACAAGTGATTGTAGTTTGATTGTATTCTGGTTGTATATCCTTATTCATTTTGTTCACCTCTCTTTAATAAAATAAACTGACTGTATTTTATAATAACATATTTTTAATTTTTTTTCAAGTAATTTTTACTAATTTGTTTGATTTTCTTGTGTTTTGTTATTTTCTTCTTGCTGGAACATATATTGTGCTGAATATAACATTTCTTTGTTTAATGATAGTTTATGCACTAATTTACTCATTATATTAAATACACAAGCAATTATTAAAATCAACATACATATTTTTTTCCAATATTTTGCAAGCATAATTATATCTCCTTTAAATTTATTACATATTAATTATACTTTTATTTTACTAAAAAGTCAATTATTTTTAATGGAAAAATTTAAGAAGGAGCTAATTTCTAGCCCCTTCTTTTATTTACTTTAAGAATTTATCCAATGAATTTTCCTTTCCGGGAAAAGAACTTCTGTTGCAAGAATAAATACAGGTCTAATACTATAAGTTCCTGTGTATTCTTTAAGTCCGTCTGTATCACACAGAGCTTGGTAACTTATACCTTCTCCAGATTTCACACAAATACGAAAACTCGTATTAAATGTGAGCGTTTGGCTCTTTCTGGATGCAAGCCAATAAGAACTTAGAGAATTAGGTTTATACAAGATATCTCTATCTTGCATATTGCAACTTCTTGCAAAATACAGTCCTTCTTGCCTTGTGAAAACTTGGCAGATTTCATTTAGCTCGTCTATGCCATTTTCGTATCCTGTAAGTCCTCTTATTGAAAATTTATCAATAAGATTTATTTGTGAATAACAAACAGGATGTACCTTTCCGTCTCCACACCTTGTTACTCCAAGACACTTTGTCATAATAGACTTTGGCAAATCTTTACTAGAAAAACTTTGGTCTCCAAAACCATTTCTCCCTTCCAGGCTTGTGTACTCTCTTCTTTCTGGAATAGGAATCAGAACATTTTCCCCAATTATCTCCTCATAAACATAGCTAGGCTTTGCCATTGCAAGAGTAATAACTGACATTTTTGTTCCCTTCTTAAAGTAGTTTCTAATATAGCCCTTTGCTATCTAGTAAAATACTATCATAGTTTTTTTATAATTACAACTTTTTTGTCGTTTTTTGTCATTTTTTATTTTTTTATTTTTTCCTTTTTTATTTTTTGTTAAATTTTTCATTTATATATATTTTTTTCTTAATTAGATAAAATATTTTTGGTTATAATAAAAATGGTGATATAAATGAAAAATAAAATTTGGTTTTTATTAATTATTATTTTAGCAGTAATAATCAGTATAGCTATCTATTTTGGAGTAAAATCAAAAGAAAATAATACTAATTCAAATTATGATACAAGTAGAACTAGCACAAATAGCGAAAATTCTAATAATGAAGAAAATACAAGTAATATAGATGATGAAAATAGGAAAAATAACGAAAATGAAATGAAAGATAATAATACTAGTAAAGAAAACAAAGAAAATAATAAACCACAATATAAAGAAGAACAATTATCTACATTTTCTACTAAAATTTATTCCAAAGATTCAGAAAGACAAAATAATATAAATATTACTTGTAATACTTTAAATGACACTATTGTTAAAAATGGCGAAACTTTTTCTTTTTGTAATACCGTAGGAAAAGCCACTTCGTCTAAAGGATACGAAAAAGCTGATGTATTTGATCATAATGGAAATAAAACAAAAGGACTTCGGCGGTGGAAATTGCCAAGTAAGTAGTACTCTTTATAATGCTGTTTTAGAAGTACCTTCTTTAGAAGTTACAGAAAGGCACGAACATAGTAATGATGTTCCATATGTTAAAGATGGTAAAGATGCTGCAGTTGCTTATGGTAGTTATGATTTTAAATTTGTAAATAATACTGGAAATGACATTAAAATAAAAGCATCTACAGATAATTCAAATGTTACAATAACAATTAATTCACTAAAACCTATCTAAAAGAACAGCTAGCCACAAGCTGTTCTTTTAACCTTTAAATGTTATTTCAAATTTTTCTTCATCTAATTTATCTAAAAAGTTTTCTACTGTAGTACTTTCATTAATTAACTCACCTAATCTTACATTATTAAAAACGACTTCTTCGTCTTCTTCAAATTTTTTTGCTACTTCTCTTTTAATTCTAACTTTTGGCATAGTAATTTCTGTAATTACACCTTTACTTAGATCAATGTCTTTACTATCTTTAAAAATTATTTGAGGTGGTAATGTGCTTGTTAAAATCATTTTTTTGTTATTTTCTATAAAATGATTTATTAATTTAACAAGTTCATTTTTTGCTTTTTCTTTTAACATTATATATTGTATATCATCTATAATAAAAAAATCGTAATTATAATATTTTTCTATATCTTCATTATTATTTACTTCATTTATAAACTCTTCACAATTTATTAATGAAAAAATTTTTTCATTTTCCATTTCTTTTGCTATTGCTGTTACTAAATGTGTTTTACCAAGTCCTGATTTACCATATATATATAATGGTGAATATTCTGTTTTATTTTTAAATAATTTTTTTACAGTTTTATATGCTTTCTCATTTGAACCATCTACAGCAAAATAATCAAAGTCCATCTGTCTTTGTTTATTTCTCTTAAATAATTCAACTCCAAAATAGGTCAGATCCATTTTTTATTACTTCCTTTTATTTTTTATTTTAGTAATCAATTTATTTTAATTTTAGTGTATATTTTTAAATAAGTCAACAAAATTTCTTATTTTTTCATATTTAATTTATTATTGAATATACTTTAATAGCGATTGGAGGTCTATTTATGAGAACTTTTAAATTTTTAATTATTATTTTTATTATTTTTTCTTGTTTAGCAATTACAATTCCTTGCTTTGCTATATCTTATCAATATGTATGGTCAGATGCAGTTGAAACATCTTCAAGTACTGTTACCACTAATAACAATGCTAATACAACAGATTTTTCTAGTAAAGAAGTTAATACTGAAATAACAGATGATAATTTTTTAAATTTAGACTGTGGTTCTGCTATTTTGATTGAGCAAAATTCAGGTCAAGTTTTATATAGCTATAATATACATGAAAAGCTACACCCTGCTTCTGTTACTAAAATTATGAGTATATTACTTATTATGGAAAGTCTAGATTCTGGTAAGATTTCTTTAACAGATAAAGTTCCTTGCTCTGAAAATGCTGCTTCTATGGGTGGTTCACAGATATGGCTAGACCCAAGAGAAACTTTAACTGTAGATGAAATGTTAAAAGCGATTTGTGTAAACTCGGCAAATGACCGGTGTAGTTGCAATGGCAGAATATATTGCTGGAAGTGAAGAAGCTTTTGTTCAGATGATGAACGACAAAGCACAAGAACTTGGTATGACAGATACTACTTTTAAAAATTGCCATGGGCTTGATGAAGAAGGTCATTTAACTTCTAGCTATGATATTGCACTTATGTCTAGAGAATTACTTAAAAACCACCCTAGTGTTACTAAATACACAACTATTTGGATGGATAGTTTAAGAGATGGTAAGTCTCAGCTTTCTAATACAAACAAATTAATTAGAACATATAAAGGTGCAACTGGTTTAAAAACAGGTTCAACTTCTCTTGCATTATACAATTTATCTGCAAGTGCTACAAGAGATGATTTATCTTTAATTGCAGTTGTTATGAAAGCTCCTTCTACAAAAATAAGATTTGAAAATGCTACTAAACTTTTAGATTATGGTTTTAATACTTTTTCATATAAAGAATTTGGTAAAAAAGGTGATGTTATTAAAACAATTAATGTTAATAAAGGAATAAAAGATACTGTAGAAGCGGTCTTAGAAGAAGATTGTGGTACTTTAATAAAAAAAGGTGATGATAAAAATGTAGAACAAACATTAAATTTAGAAGATACAATATCTGCACCTATAAAAAAAGGTCAAAAGCTAGGAGAAATTTCCTTTACTTTAAATGGTGAATTATTATCAAGTGTTAACATTATTGCAAATGAAGATGTTGAAAAAAATAATTTATTTACAATTATGAAAAAAACTTATTATTCTTGGATAAATTTGCTTAGATATTAATCTTAATTAATATTTAAAGTAAATCAATTGGGGCATATCTACCTATATATAAATATGTCCCCACTTTATATTTTTGTCTTTTTCTTCTGCATCTATATATACTCTTGATTTTTCTTGTACATATTTTGTTATATTACTAAATAAGTTTTCTAATATTCTAAATAGATACCTACATTTTGTTTTTATTTCTTTATCATTACCTAATATAAAAAGCGGTGGCGACAAAATGCGTCGCCACCTTAAGGCCACTAGCACGGAGGATAGAAGATGCGTCCTCCAGAGTCGATGCAGTCCCTAAGGGCCTGAATCAACTTTTCTTCGGGCCATGGAAGCTGTATTCTGTTCCAGAAGCTTTTAACATCTTCTGAACTCGGGAGTCTGGAGTCTCTCTTCTCTTCCAGTAGTTCGAACCTGGCTTTCCTAATAAGCTCTATCTCCTTGTCCGGAAATGCCAGTGCAATCCCTCTGAACCTTCCCGTCTTTCCCTTACTATCTAGTGCAAAGATAGTATTTCCAGAATCGAACGAATCATCGGTCAGAAGTATGAAAGCAAGTTTGTCATCATCTCGAACTCCGATGATACCACACACTTCAGAAGTTTTCGTGTCTATCACGCAACCTCTGATGCACTCGCTCTCTTGCGGAAACCATCCCTCATATCTTATAGGGACGTTTCCCCAATCGGTTTTTCCTCCTTTCTTATAGGAGATTCTTATACCAAAAGACAGCCGTTCCACTACAATACTCCAATCTACTTGTTTTGGCCTTTTCTACTATACCTAACGTTTAGGTATCATTATTATTATACATAAAACATTTAAAATAATCAATATTTTTTTCAAAAATAAAAGAGCTTTAAAGCTCTTTTATGCTGTTTCTTTATCACCTTGAGGTTCTTGTCTTTTCTTTTTAACAAATGCTTTTTTTAATTCTTTCTTTTCCCCTTCAATAACTTTAGGTCCTTCTGTTCCTAAAACAGTACCTTTTGTAATAATACATTTTTCTATATTAGTTTTAGAAGGAATATCAAACATAATATCTCTCATTATTTCTTCAATAATAGAACGAAGACCTCTTGCACCTGTTTTTCTCTCAATTGCTTTATCAACAATTGCTTCTAAAGCTTCTCTTTCAAAAACAAGTTCTACTCCATCTATTTCAAATAATTTTTGATATTGTTTAACTAAAGAATTTTTAGGTTCTTCTAAGATTTTTATTAAAGTTTCTTTATCTAAATCTCTTAAAGTTGCAATAATAGGTAATCTTCCTATAAATTCAGGAATTAAACCAAACTTTAATAAATCTTGTGGTAACAATTCTTTAAATACTTCATATTTATCTTCATCTTTTTTAACTTGAACTCTTTTACCAAAACCAATTTCTTTTTCTCCAGTTCTTTCTTTAATTATATTTTCTAAGCCTTCAAAAGCCCCACCACATATAATTAAAATATTTTCAGTATTTATTTGTAATAATTCTTGGTTTGGATGTTTTCTACCACCTTGTGGTGGAACAGAAGCTACAGTTCCTTCTATAATTTTTAGTAAAGCTTGTTGTACGCCTTCTCCACTTACATCTCTAGTAATAGAAACATTTTCAGTTTTTCTTGCAATCTTATCTATTTCATCAATATAAATAATACCTTTTTCAGCTTTTTCAATATCTCCATCAGCTGCTTGTATTAATTTTAGAAGAATATTTTCAACATCTTCACCAACATAACCAGCTTCAGTTAAAGTTGTAGCATCTGCAATTGCAAAAGGCACTTTTAATATTTTAGCTAAAGTCCTTGCAAGTAAAGTTTTTCCACAACCTGTTGGTCCAAGTAATAAAATATTAGATTTTTGTATTTCTACATCATCGTCTTTTTTAGCTTTTTCTTCATGTGCTATTCTTTTATAATGATTATAAACTGCAACAGATAAAGTTTTCTTAGCTTCATCTTGCCCTATTACATAATCATCTAATATATTTTTTATTTCTTCTGGTGTAGGTAAGTTATTTGCTTCATTTAAAGTATAACCTAAATGTTCATCTTCGTATAATTCAGTTTCTATTATACTATTACATAATTCTACACACTCATCACAAATGTACACTCCAGGACCTGCAACAATTTTTCTTACATTTTCTTGTGCCTTTCCACAAAATGAACATCTTACACTTCTTGGTTTATCATTTCTTTGCATAAATCTCTCCTCTTATACTAAAATTTAATTATTTTCTTTTGTCCATAATTCCATCTATCAAACCATATTTTAAAGCTTCTTCAGCTGTCATATAATTATCTCTTTCAGTGTCTTTTTGAATTTGTTCTACAGTTTGACCTGTTCTTTCACTTAAGAACTTATTCAATTTTTCTCTTGTTTTAACTAAATGGTCTGCATGAATTTTTATTTCTGTTGCTTGACCTGAAAGTCCACCACCACCGATTAATGGTTGGTGAATTAATATTTCAGCGTTTGGTGTCGCAAATCTTTTTCCTTTTTCACCAGCAGCTAAAAGTGCTGCACCCATACTTGCTGCCATACCAATACAAATTGTTGATACTGGGCAAGTAATATAATTCATAGTATCTATTATTCCCATACCATCTGTAATAGAACCACCTGGTGAATTAATATATAAACTAATTTCCTTTTCAGGGTCTTCTGATTCTAAGAATAATAATTGTGCTATTACTAAACTTGATGTAGTTGGGTTCACATCTTCTCCTAAAAATATAATTCTATCTTTTAATAATCTTGAGAAAATATCATAAGATCTTTCTCCTTTACTTGTTTGTTCAATAACATATGGTACTAAACTATTTTTTTCTAACATAAAAATTCCTCCTTTAGGGACGTTTCCTTTGCGACCTTTTAGTCGCATTTGGGACACATCTATTTTAATATATAATACAAATTAAAAGTGATTACAAAAAATCTGGGGTTAAAATTTTACTAATAATTTATCCCCCAGTATTTTTTTATTTCTTTATTTTTGCGTTTTTAATTAAGAATTCTAATGCTTTTTCTGATTCTATACTTTCTTTTATATAATTTTTTACATTTTCATTTTTCAAGAATTCTTTATCATTTTCTTTTCCATAGCTTTTAGCCATTTCTTTTAATTTATCTTCTACTTCTTTATCTGTTGCTTCTATTTTTTCAGCTTTTATTACAGCTTCAATTGCTAATCTTGATTTTATTCCTTCTTTTGCCTGAGGTTCGTATTCTTTTTTAACTTCTTCTTCTGTTTTACCCATCATTTTTAGGTATTGTTCTAGTTTTGCTCCTTGATATGATAGACGAGTTTCTAAATCTTTATACATTCTATCAACTTCTGCTTCTATCATTCCTGAAGGTATATCAACTTTAGTATTTTCACAAAGAGCTTTTACTACAGCTTCTTCTGTTTCATATTTTGTTCTATCTTCATTTTGTTTTTCTAATTTTTTCTTTATATCTTCTTTTAATTCCTTTAAAGTATCAAATTCACTTGCGTCTTTTGCAAATTCATCATCAAGTTTTGGTAATTCTTTTTTCTTTATTTCATGTAATTTAACTCTAAATGTTGCATCTTTATCAGCTAAATCTTTTGAAAAATATTCTTTAGGGAATTTTACATTTACATCTTTTTCTTCTTCTAATTTCATACCAATTATTTGGTCTTCAAACCCTGGTATAAATGTATTACTTCCTATTTCTAATTCATAATTTTCAGCTTTTCCACCTTCAAAAGCTTTTCCATCTGCAAAACCTTCAAAATCAATTGTAACAATATCACCTTTTTCTACTGGTCTATCTTCTATTGATACTAATCTACTATTATGTTCTTGCATATGTTCTAATTCGTGTTCTATATCTTTATCTGTTACATTATACTCAATTTTTGGAATTTCTATACCTTTATATTTTCCAAGTTCAGCTTCTGGTTTTGTTTGTAGTACAACTGTAAAGATTAAATCTTTTCCTTTTTCCATTTGTTTAATTTCGTCGATTTCTGGTCTAGCAACAATTTCTAACTTATTTTCAGCTATTGCTTCTTCTAAAGCTCCTTGAGCTACTTCATTAAAAGCATCTTCATAAAAGATTTCTTTTCCATAATATTTTTCTACTATTTGCATTGGTGCTTTTCCTTTTCTGAAACCTGGTATATTGAAATATTTTGCACTTTGGAAATATACTTTCTTTATTGCATTATCAAATTTCTCTGCCTCTACTGTTATTTCAAATTTTACTTCATTTGCGTTTTCTGTTTTTTCTAATTTACATTTCATTTTATTCAACCCTTTCTTTCTTCATATAGCTTAGTTATTATATCAACTTTTTTAGAATTTTGCAAGGAATTTTTAAAAAATACTTGTTTTTTTTTTATAATTATGATAAACTTTAATATAGTCAAGTTTATTTTTGAAATTTTAGGAGGTGCAATATAGATGGCAAAATGTGCAATTTGTGATAAAAAACCAACAGTTGGTAAACAATTAAGTATTACACGTTCTCACGTAAGTAAGAGATCACCACGTACTTGGAAACCAAATTTAAGAACTGTTAAAGCTGAAATAGACGGTGAAGTTAAAAAAATTCACGTATGTGCAAAATGTTTAAAAAATGGGAAAGTTAAAAGAGCTTAAATTTTGTACTGAACCCAAAAAATTGGACATTTTTTGATTAGGTACTAGGCAACTTGGGAATGAACTCTGTATTGTACAG
>CALYBF010000048.1 GCA_944393755.1 uncultured Clostridia bacterium
AGGTCATTAGGAACACAGAAAAAACAAAAGAAAAACATAACAGATATTCAAGAGATTATGAAAAATGTAAATACTACTCAACTTGCGGGAAATAAACAAAAAACATTATCTGCAAAAGAAAAAATAAACTTATATTTCGCAAGAACAGAAAAAATTACTCAAAGAGATATAGTTGTATTTACACAAAACTTCTATCTATTGAAAAAGGCTAATTTTAACAATATACACGCTTTAAATACAATAATAGAAAGTACAGAAAACTTATCTTTTAGAGGTATATTAGAAGATATACTAGCAGGTGTAGAAGCTGGAGAAAATATGTATACTACAATGGAATATTATTCAAATGTATTTCCTTATATATACATTAACATGATAAAAGTTGGAGAATTGTCTGGTTCTCTTACAAACTCTCTAGAACAAGCTGTTAAATACTTAGATGATACAGAAAATATAAATAGAAAATTAAGGTCTATTTTAATACCAAATATTGTCCAATTTGTATTGCTACTTGTAATGTTATTTGTAGGAACTTTATTTGCAATACCAGCAATACAAAATGTATTTGATGAAGTAGGAACAGAAGAAACATTACCAGCAGTAACTTTGTGGTTTGCAGATTTTGTCGATAAACTGTTAATATACTGGTATATACCAACATTAATAATAGTTGGAATTGTAGCTATAATAGTATTTTATGTTCATACACCTAAAGGAAAATATAATTTCCATTATTTTAAATATAAAATGCCAATATTTGGAGAATTGATATTTGCCTTAGACTTTTCAAGATTAATGAAAGCAATGCTTCTTAACTTGAAAAACGGTATGAGAATACAAGAATCTATAGAAGTTAGTAAAAATGTTGTTAAAAACTATGTAATGTTATCAATAATAGAAACATCTATAAATAATATATTAATAGGTCAATCGTGGATAGAGCCTTTTGAAAAATCAGGTTTAGCAAAACCTATGATTACTGAAATGTTAAAAATAGGTATGCAAACAGACTTAGCAGAAATGATGGAAAAATTAGTTGAATATATGGAAATAGATATAGACAATATTATGACAAAGATTATGAAAGCTTTACCACAAGTTGTATATGCAATAGTTGGTGTAGTATTGATATTCTTCGTTTTAGTAGTATTAGTACCTTGTGTACAAGTTTATATGGGAAATTTCTTATTCTCAGCTTATGGAGTGTAAGAATTATTATAGATAAAACAAAAGCTAGAGAAATATCTTTAGCTTTTATTGTTTTCTAATAAAAAAAATGATAAAGTATACATAGTAAAGAAGTTTTAAGGAGAGTAAAATGGAATTGGATATTTTTGATAAGTACAATGAAGAAGCATATGAGAAAGTGAAAAATATGTTAAAAACAAACAATGTTGCTTCAGTAGTGCATCCAGATTTTACAAGAATAGAAGATATAGGTGTAAAATTTATAAGTGAAACAGCAGGAAGAACATTGTGTTTAGAACAAAGAAGAAATAAAAGAGGAAAAATACAACAAAAGATAGAAAGGTTAATAAGAGAAGGAAAAATAAGTGAAGAAAAATTACCAAGATATGAAGATGTAGAATTCGTAACTTATAGCGAATTGATGACAAAAATAACTTCAGGAGAAGATATATCAGGATATGAAAATATAGTTTTAAGTGATTTATGTATTTTAGGAGAAAGTACTTGGAAAAATGGAATAGATGTATTATTAGATGGAAATAGTCAAGCAAAAACTTTACAATTAGTGGAATATGGTATAGTTAACTTAAGAAATAAGAAAGCTTTATTACAAAGGGTAAGAGGAAATATTGCATCTTTTATACCAGAAAACGAGGCCGCAAGAAATTTATCATATTCTATAGCAGTTGGACAAGAATTAATAGAGTTAAAAGAAAAAATTAAAAGTTTACGCACAAAAATAGATAAATTAAAAGACAAAGAATTAAAATCAGAATTGAGATATAGAATTGAAGAAGCAGAAGCTTTGTGGACTGAATGGCAGGAAAAATTCCAAGAAGAGTTGGATTTAGATGAATTAGACAAATTATTATATAGGGATGATAATGAAAGCAAAGAAAAAGATATAATGTCTGATGAAGAATTTGAAGAAGAAGCAAATATAAGATTATATCATATAGCAATGAGAGATAAGATTAGAGAAATTTTAAATAGTATAAGAATAGAAATGGGTTTAGAACCTGAAATTTCAGAATTAGAACAGTTGAGACTGGAATATAAAAGATTATTAGGAAGAGAAGATGAAGCAAAAAAATTATTGGCAGAAATAGAAAAGGTAAAAGGCAAAGAAGGAGAAGGAAGAAAAGAAGGAGAAGAAAGATAATTAATGGAAGAAGAAAATTTATTAGAATTACAAAAAAGATATGAAAGTGGAAAAATAAAAGAAGAAGAGTTAAGTAAAGAAGAAGTAGAAGCTTTAAAAAAATTATATAAAAAACAAATAGAAGAAAAAAAGAATAGTTTAGAAGAATATAAAATAAAAATTGCAAAATATTTAAAAAAATAAAATTTTTCTGCATAATATTTAATACTTTTTATGCAGAAACGATTGCTTTTCTGCATAAAGTTTACAAATTATTATGCAGAAAAAAGTAAATGTGATATTTTAATAATTGTTGTTAAGAAAGAGGTAGTTATGGAAAATAAGATAGGAATAGATTTAGGTGGAAGCCATATAGCAATTGGAGTAATTGATAAAAATGGTAAAATTCTAGAAAAAACAGAAAAAAGATTAAAAGGAATAATAACAGCAGAAGTTAAAAAAGTAATAGAAGAAACTATTTTTGAAACTGTAGAAAAATATAGAAAAGAATATAAAATAGATGAAATAGGAATAGCAATACCAGGAACTGTTAACAAAACTGAAGTAATTAAATCTGTGAATTTAGGACTTAAAAATTATAAAATAGTAGATGTTTTAAATAAAAAAATAAATATACCAATAAAAATAAAAAATGATGCAAAATCAGCAGCAATAGCAGAAAGTAAATTTGGTGCTTTAAAAGGTTATAATAGAGTTTTATTTTTAACACTAGGTACAGGAATTGGCGGAGCTGTTATAATAAATAATAAATTATTAGATACAGGTGATTTACCAGGTTGTGAAATAGGTCATATGGTAATAGAAAAAGACGGCTTAGAGTGTAATTGTGGAAGAAAAGGTTGTTTTGAAAAATATGCTTCTATGAAAGCATTTAAAAACAATTTAAGAAAAACACTTGGTTATGATGAAAATTTTTCTGGGAAAGAATTACTTGCTTTAATTAAAAATACTAAAAAAGAAGACAAAAATTATAATGCCATAAATAAAATAAAACAAGAATATATAGAATATTTATCTATAGGCTTAGCAAATTTAATAAATATATTTGAACCAGAAGTAATAGGAATAGGTGGAAGTTTTGTGTATTTTGAAGATGTTTTATTAGATGATTTAAAAAATAAAATAATTTCAAAAGACATGTTATTTAATAAAAGAAAAGAAATAAATATACAAACAGCAGTCCTTGGAAATGAAGCAGGAATAATAGGAGCAGTTTTGTAAAAAATAAAATAATTGAGAAAAGAACTTCAAAGTTCTTTTTTGTTTGAGTTTTTCAAAATCATATGTTAAAATATAAATTGTAAAAAAGAAAAAACAAAAAGTAAAAAATGAAATATAAAAATAAAAAAGAATAAAATATAAAAAGTTCACACTAAAAAAGAAAAGGAATAAAAAAATGGGGATAAAATCTAAAGTAATAATAAGTGCAATAACAATAGTACTTCTTCTTGCGGGGTTAACAATATCATATTTTTTATTTTCAGATATAGAATCAAAAGAAACAAAAGAAATAAAAGAAAATTGTAATGTAGAAGTAGAAAGATTTATGGGAAGAAAAATATTTATAATAAGACCAAAAGGAGAAGTAGAAGAAGAAAAGAAAATATTATATTTCCACGGTGGTGCATATATGGCAGAGATGAGCTCATATCACTGGGAATTTATAGAAAAATTAGTTTTAGATACAAAAATGACAGTAATAATACCAGACTATCCATTAACACCTAAATATACATATAAAGATGTGTTTAAAATGGTAAAACCATTATATAAAGAAATTTTAGAACAAATAAAACCAGAAGACTTAATACTTATGGGAGACTCAGCAGGTGGAGGCTTAAGCTTAGCTTTACTTGAAGAAATGTCAGAAGAAAATTATGAATTACCAGGAAAAACAATATTAATATCACCTTGGTTAGACGTAAGATTGGAAAATGAGAAAATAGATGAAGTGCAAAAGAAAGATAAAGAATTAAATAAAGAAACTTTAAAACTAGCAGGAATAGCGTATGCAGGTGGCGAAGGAAATTTAAATAATTTTTTAGTAAGTCCAATAGAAGGTGATATATCAAGAATAAAAAATCTAACAATATTTACAGGAACAAATGATATATTAAACCCAGATGTACATAAATTAGAAGAAAAAGTAAAAGAACAAGGAACAAATATAGAAATAAAAGAATATGAAGGAGCAGGTCATATCTGGATAATAAATAAAAAAGGAGATAAAAACATAATTGACAAAGCATATGAAGATTTAATAAATGAGACAAAAGGGGACAGTCATTTTTTGTCTCAAGGAAGGAATTTATTAAATGAAAAATAAAAAAGAAAATAAATTATATTGGAGAAGATTAGATAATTCGGCTAAAATATTTCCAATAGCAGCAGGTAAAAAATATAGTACTGTATTTAGATTATCAGTATTATTAAAAGAAAAAGTAAATGTGGAAATATTGTATGAAGCAGTAAATAAAGCTTTGGAACAATATCCATCATTTAGAGTAAGAATGAAAGAAGGTTTTTTTTGGTATTATTTAGAATATAATCCTAAAAAAATTATAATAGAAGAAGAGAAAGATTATCCTTGTAAATATATAGATCCAAGAAAAAACAATAATTATTTATTTAAAATAACTTATTTTGAAAGAAAAATAAATATAGATATATTTCACTCTTTAACAGACGGAAATAGTGGTGTTATGTTTTTTAGAGAAATAATATATAATTATTTGGAAATAGTTCACAAAAGTGAATTAAAAGAGGAAAGAAGAACAAGAAAAATAGTAGAAAATGATACAGAAGATAGTTATATAAAAAATTATGATAAAAAAGCAAAAAATAATAGTTCTTCAAAAAAAGCATATGAATTAAAAGGAAAGAAAATAGGTTTAGGTGGAGTATCAGCAATACACGAAATTATTGATATGAAAGCTTTAAAAGAGGAAAGTAAAAAATATGAAGCAACAATAACACAATATTTAACAGCAGTTCTTATATATTGTATGTATAAAGAAAATTATGAAAAATATAAGTATAAAGGAAATAAACCAATAAAAGTATGTATACCAGTAAACTTAAAAAAATATTTTCCATCAAAAACAATGTCTAATTTCTTTTCATATATAACATTAGAGGCAGAGATAAAAAAAGATAATTTAACAGATTTTGATAAAATAATTGAATTTGTAAAAAATGATTTTAATAAAAGATTAAAAGAAGAAGAAATAATTAAAACAATGTCAGCAAATGTAAAACTTGGAAATAATTTTGCAATTAAAATAGTACCTTTAATTATAAAAAAATTACTTGTAAGATTAAGTTATATAGAAATTAGAAAATATACAACTATAACATATTCAAATATAGGAAGAATTGGTATTATTGGTAAATATAAAGATTATATAGATTACTTTTTAATGCTTATAGCACCAGAACCTGTAGAAAAAATAAAGTGTTCTAGTTGCACATTTGAGAATAAAATGGTATTTACTTTTACATCAATATTAAAAGATAACAGTATAGAAAAAAGATTTTATAAATTTTTAACTGATAGAGGTATTTCGGTTGAAATAGAAAGTAATGGTGTTTTAGATGATATATCCAAAGAAATTAAGTAGTAAAAAAGGAGACTTAATATTTAAAATATTGTTGTTTAGTTCAGTACTATTAGGTATAATACTTTTTGTAATAAATAAACTAACAACACCTAATATACCTTGGGCTACACTTACAAATGCAGGTATTATATATGTGTGGATAACAGTTTATTATTCAATAAAGAAAAATACAAATATAGCAGGGCATGTGATGATACAAGCAATTGCAATATCACTTCTTATGCTATTTATAGATTATAAATTAGGGTTTGAGAAGTGGTCTTTAAATATATCAATACCTATTATAATTATAATAGCAAATGTAACAATGTTAATACTTACAATCGTAAGTCATAAAAAGTTTATAAGATATGCAATATATCAATTAATAATTGTGTTATTTAGTATGATACCAGTAATATTAATTGGTGAGAAAATAGTAGAAAATATAGTATTAAGCATCATAGCAAGTAGTATTTCTGTAGTAAACTTAATACTAACACTTAGTCTATCTGCTAAAGATGTAAAAGATGCAATTATAAGAAAATTCCATATGTAAAGTAAGAAAATACATCTTCTATAAATAGAGGTGATAAAATGCCAACAGGTTTAATTGTAAAAAAAGAAACAAAATTTGATAAAATAAGAAAATTATTAAATAGAATATTCTTTAAAGAAGAGTATTACTTAGAAGCGGAATTACAAAGTTTGCTACAAAAAAGGAGTATAAATACATCAAAAATAGTGATACCAAGAGAGATAGGAAAAAATAAAATGAAAATGTAAATGTAAACTATTAAAAATAAAATAGTTAAAAAATAAAGAGGAAATGAAATGGAAAAGAAGAATATAAAAGATTATAATTTAGAAGAGTTAAAACAAGAAATAGAAAATTTAGGAGAAAAGAAATTCAGGGCAGAGCAAATATTTAAATGGATTTATCAAGAAAAAGTAAAGTCATTTGACGAAATGACTAATTTATCTTTAGAATTAAGAGAAAAATTAAAACAAAATTATACAATGTGTAATTTTGATATATTAAAAAAACAAGAATCAAAAGATGGAACAATAAAATATTTATTTGACGTGTTAGATGGAAATGCAATAGAAACAGTATTGATGAGCTATCATTATGGATATAGTATATGTGTATCATCACAAATTGGTTGTAAAATGGGATGCAAGTTTTGTGCATCAACAGGAATAGAATTTAGTAGAAACTTAAGCTCAGGAGAAATAGTAGAGCAGATCTTAGCAGTAGAACAAGATACGGGCTTTAGAATATCAAATGTAGTATTTATGGGGATAGGAGAACCACTAGATAATTACGATAATGTAATAAATGCAATTCATATAATAAACAATCAGAAAGGTTTAAGCATAGGAGCACGTCATATTAGTATATCAACAAGTGGGTTAGTTCCTAAAATATATAAATTAGCAAAAGAGAATATACCTTGTACACTATCTATATCATTACACGCAACAACAAATGAAAAAAGAAGTGAAATGATGCCAGTAAATAATAGCTATCCAATAGAAGAATTGATAAAAGCATGCAAAGATTATTTAGAGCAAACAAATAGAAGAATATCATTTGAATATGCACTAGCAAAAGACAATAATGACAATCTAGAAGATGCAAAAAGGTTAGTAAAATTACTTAAAGGTATGTTATGCCATGTAAATTTAATACCAATAAATAAAATAGAAAATGGAAAATTTACAAAAAGTTCAAATGAAAATATAATAAAATTTAGAGACTATTTAAACGAACATGGAATAGTAGCAACAATAAGAAGAGAGTTAGGTTCAGATATAGATGCAGCTTGTGGACAATTAAGAAGAAAAAATTTAAAAAGCTAAAATATTTATACGAAAAGGAAGAATTTAATATTTAGGATTTACCTAAAAATTTCTTGAAATTTCTTGAAACAGGTTGACTTCTGTAAAGATATATGTTAAAATAAATAACTGTAATCCGCTTAGTCAAGGTTCCAAAAGATTAACAATTTGTTAATTACCTGAATTTAAGGATTAGCGAGTATACAAATAAGGGAGGTGCATTTTAAGATGTACGCAATTATCGAAAGCTGTGGAAAACAATATAAAGTAGCAGAAGGAGATGTTGTATTTTTTGAAAAATTAGATGCAGAAGAAGGTAAAAAAGTTACTTTTGATAATGTTATTTTAGTATCTGATGAAGGAAAAGTACAAGTTGGAAATCCATATGTTAAAGGTGTGAAAGTAGAAGGAAAAGTAGTTGCACACGGTAAAGCTAAAAAAATTATTGTTTTCAAAATGAAAGCAAAAGCTAATTATAGAAGAAGATATGGTCATAGACAACCATATACAAAAGTAGAAATTACAAAAATAAAAACAGCTACAGAAAAGAAAACTACAACAGCTAAAAAAGAAACAGAAAAAGCTACTGAAAAAGTAGAAGCTTAATAAATAGAAAAGTCGAAAGGAGTTGAGAAAGCATGGCTCATAAAAAAGGTCAAAGTAGTAGCCGTAACGGTAGAGATAGTGAATCAAAAAGACTTGGTGTTAAAAGAGCTGACGGACAATTTGTATTAGCTGGAAATATTTTAGTTAGACAAAGAGGAACAAAAGTACATCCAGGTAATAATGTTGGAAAAGGTAGTGATGACACATTATTTGCTTTAATCGACGGAAATGTTAAATTTGAAAGAAAAGGTAGAGATAAGAAACAAGTAAGTGTTTATCCAGTAGCACAAGCTTAATTTGATAACATATAAAGTAAGGTAAGAGAAGTCTTATCTTATTTTTTGTTTGTAAAATAAAATAATTTATAAAAAATATTGATATTTTTTATATTTTGGGATAAAATTTAAAAAGACTAATTTGAAAGGGGGACGAAATGATTACCTTAAATGATATTAAAAACAATGAAGAGGTAGAAGCATTGATAAAAGGAGCTCAAAAACAGTTAGATAATCTACGGGTATACAGAACATAGCCATAGACATATTTCTATAGTATCAAAAAGAGCAGGCGATATTTTACAAGAGCTCGGATACCCAGAAAGAACAGTAGAACTTGCTAGAATTGCTGGTTATTTACATGATATAGGTAATTGTGTGAATAGAGTAGATCATGCTCATAGTGGTGCAATAATTGCTTATAATATTTTAAAAGATATGGGTATGGATGTAAAAGAAAGAGTAGAAATTATGATGGCAATTGGAAACCACGATGAAAATACAGGTACAGCAATTAGTGATATATCAGCAGCATTAATTTTAGCAGACAAGTCAGATGTTCATAGAGATAGAGTAACAAACACTAATTTATCAACATTTGATATACACGATAGAGTGAATTATGCAGTTACAAACGCAGATTTAGAAATTGATAGTAAAGAAAGAAAAATAATATTAAATCTTAAAATAGATACTAAATTGTGTCCAGTACTTGATTATTTTGAAATATTTATGGATAGAACTATGATGAGCAAATATGCAGCAAAATATTTAAAGATTTGGTTTGAATTAGTTATAAATGGAACAAAATTATTATAGACAAAAAACAAAATGGAGGAAGTAAGATGAAAAAATTAAAATTATTAACAATTATTTTAGGAATAATACTAATTACAATGGTAGCATTTTGGGGAGTATATGTACAAGTACAAAATAGAATGGAAGATAAAGTAAAAGATTATTCATATGCAATGGACTTAAAAGGTGCAAGAAATATTAGACTAACTGTAGATGATACAACAGAAACAGTAATTAAAGATGCAGAAGGAAAAGAAGTTTCAGACGCAGAAAATTTAACAGATGAAGAATTAACAGAAAAAGGATATGTAAAAGAAGAAGTAAAGAAAAATTCAGATGAAGTTTTAAATGAAGAAAATTATAAAAAATCTAAAACTATAATCGAAAAAAGATTACAAAAATTAGGTGTAGATAATTATATTGTAAGTTTAGATGAAGTAAGTGGAGATATTTTAATTGAAATTCCAGAAAATAATAGCACAGATTCAGTTGTTAGCAATATGGGAACAACAGGAAAATTTGAAATAATAGATAGTGAAACTAAAGAAGTTTTAATGGATAATGATGATATAAAAAGAGTAAGAGTAATGTATGGCTCAAATAGTACAGGAACATCAACTGGAACAGCTGTATATATGGA